>JANPGW010000319.1:0-3111 GCA_031424115.1 Saprospiraceae bacterium
CACGAATTACACCTATCATTCGTATAATTCGTGTAAAAAAATTAACGCAATTCGTGTAAAATAAAATAGGAATAAATTCATGAATAAATTCACTCAAACACCGTCTCAAACCGTCGGACCTTTTTTTGCTTACGGACTCACCCCTGAGCAATATAATTATGATTTTAAAAGTATCATAGACGGTAATATGGTTGACGATACCATCGAAGGCGATAGAATAACCATACTTGGTAAAGTCATTGATGGTCAAGGCGTACCCATTCCTGATGCTATGATAGAGTTGTGGCAATCCGATATTAAAGCTTTGGGGCGACAAGGTACCGGTACACATCCACAAAATCAGTTTATCTTTACTACGATTAAGCCGGTGATGACGGAGTCTGACACTGCGCCACACATTAGTATCATTGTTTTTATGCGCGGATTGCTGGTGCATGCTTACACAAGATTGTATTTTTCGGATGAAGGGTCTGCGAATGCGCAAGACGCCGTTTTACAAAGTGTGCCAGCCGATAGACGCCACACTTTAATCGCCGAGAAAAAGCAAGTGCATGGGCAGACTATTTATGAATTAAACATATACATGCAAGGCGATTTAGAGACCGTGTTTTTTGATGTGTAGTAACGCTTAAAAAATAACTTATTTATTTTCAATTTAACACATAGGCACATAGAGCACATAGAATTATACGTAACTCGTTGACTATCAGTTTTTTATAAAAAACTATGTGCTCTATGTGCTCTATGTGCCTATGTGTTAGAGAAAAAACAAAGAAAATTATTTTTTGTTCATTACGCAATTTTATTTTTATTTCTGAAATCAAACGCAGCCAATGAATTTATACGACCATCTTTTTTACTCAAAAGAGATCAATGCCTTTTTTACGGATGAAGCACATGTGGTGGCTATGTTGCGTTTTGAAGCGGCATTGGCTTCGGCACAAGCACAAGAGGGCTTGATACCGGCGGCAGCTGCTCAAGCTATTGCCGCTCAATGTCGAATGGAATACATTGATATCGAAAAACTGAAAACGGATATTCCATTAGGCGGCAATGCTTGTATTCCGTTGGTTAAACAACTGACAAATCTTGTAAAAGGCGTTGATACTGAGGGGGCTAAATACGTGCATTTTGGGGCAACGAGTCAAGATGTTATTGATACGGCAATCATTCTACAAGCCAAAAAAGCCATTGAACACCTTGACTTTCAATTAGAAACGCTCATCTGGCAACTTGCACAATTGGTCGAAGCGCATCGAAATACGGTGATGATAGGCCGCTCTTTTATGCAACACGCCCGCCCGATTACTTTTGGCTTCAAAGTAGCAACTTGGTTGGATGGCATTTTAAGAACAAAAAAGAAATTGGAAACCTTACTTGCCGAAAATTTTGCACTGCAACTGGGCGGTGCCGTGGGTAATTTATCTGCTATGGACGGCAAAGGTTGGGCAGTAGCTGAGGCAATGGGGCATATTTTGGATTTAAAAGTTCCGTCTATTCCTTTTCATACCCAACGCGATAGATTCGTGGACATTGCTTCCACGCTCGGCATTTTAACCGGTAATTTAGGAAAAATCGCCAAAGACATCAGCCTTTTGATGCAAACTGAAATCGGGGAAGTATTTGAGCCTTCGGCAAAAGGCAAAGGCGGGTCTTCCACGATGCCACACAAGCGCAACCCTGTTTCCTGCATCACCATTTTATCGAATGCCCAAAGAATGCCTTCCCTCGTTGCCACCATGTTCTCAAATATGCTTCAAGACCATGAACGGGCTACCGGCGCATGGCACGCCGAATGGGAAACCTTAACCGATATTATTCAACTGACCGGTGGCGCTTTGCAACAAGCCCTTGTTTTGACCGATGGCTTGGAGGTTGATGCTGAAAAAATGCGTCAGAATCTTGACTTCACCCACGGATTAATTTATGCTGAAAATATTGCTTTCGCTTTGGCTGATTCAATCGGGAAAAACGAAGCGCACGAATTGGTTGAAAAATGGTGTAAAGCAGCCACTACTGAGGTTAACCCCGATAACTCGGTGGGGGTGCATTTGAGGGATTTTATATCCAATAAAAAAGAGATACAAGCGCATTTTAATGACAACCCAATAGACGCGCTGTTCGATCCTAAAAATTCCATCGGCTTATGTGATATGCTGATTGATAATGTTCTCAAAGATAGTCAAATTACTGGAATGAGTCATTTTATACAAATTCATGATTCCGTGAATATTCATTATCAACTCGAAGGGGATAAGGCATTGCCGGTTTTAGTTTTCTCTAACTCGCTGGGGACTGATTTCAGGATGTGGGATGCTGTTATGCCGTATCTTTTACCCCATTTTCAAATTTTGAGATACGATACCCGCGGACACGGAAAGTCATCGGTGACACCGCGCCCTTATTCAATTGAGCTTTTGGGCAATGATGTGATAACCCTTTTGGATAATTTGAAGATAGGAAAAGCAACGTTTTGTGGCTTATCCATGGGTGGTTTAATCGGTCAATGGCTCGGCATTCATCATCCCGACCGTTTGGAAAAACTGATTATTTGCAATACTGCCGCTAAAATCGGCGTGGCTGAGGTATGGAACGAACGCATTGACGGGATTTTAAAAAACGGAACTCCTTCGATTTGGGAAGCCACTTTGGGCAGATGGTTTACGCCGCATTTTCAACAACAAATGGAACAGATAGCAACGGTTAAATCCGCTTTTTTAGGCTGTAATACTGAGGGGTATGCTGCGTGTTGTGCTGCCGTGCGCGATGCGGATTTTAGGGAGTATATTGAATCTATTACTATTCCTACTTTGATTATTGCGGGACATTACGACCCCGTGACGACGGTAGAACACGCCCATTTTATGCAATCAAAAATTAAAAATTCAGCGGTAAATGTCTTGGAAGCAGCGCATTTATCGGCTGTGGAGTGTGCCGAAGAATTTGCGCAAGCGGTCATAAACAATTAAGAAATGGATAAAAAAACGATTCACGAGCAGGGCATGAAAACCCGCCGCAAAGTGCTGGGCGATAAACACGTTGATAAAGCCAATGCCAATATCAATGATTTTAACCGCGATTTTCAAGACTTCATTACCCGTTACGCTTGGG
>JANPGW010000320.1:0-4445 GCA_031424115.1 Saprospiraceae bacterium
GCTTTGGAGAAAGTGCGTTCAAGAGCCATGGCGATGCAGAAATCTGAAGAATTGAGTTTGCTCATTGGCTGTGTCTATACAGAATTAATGAAATTAGATGTCTTATTGGATAGATGCTTATTTATGATTTTTGACCCTAAAACGTTGGGTGTAACGTGGTGGATGGGGAGTCAAGAAGATACTTCAGACAGCAGAGGATATTATTTACCCTATCACGAACACCCGCCCTATTTGGCTTATCTGAAAGGTTGGCAGGAGCGCAAAGAGAAGTGGCAATATATACTCGGTGGTGAAGAAAAACGCATTTGGGACGAGTTCGTTTTTGCGGAAACAGAGCTTTCAAACCTACCTGAATTTATTATTAACAATATGAAGGCAGTAAAAACATCTTATCAATTGGCTTCATTCCAAAATTTTGGGGGCTTAATAACGGGTAGTTTGCAACCCCTAAATGATGAATCTTTGGACATTTTACGCCGATTCGCAAAGGTTTTCGATTTATCTTATACTCGTTTTAATGACTTAAAACAGGCAGAAGCGCAAGCGAGAGAAGCGCAAATAGAGGTAGCTTTAGAAAAAATTCGCAGCCGTTCATTGGCTATGCACCGTTCAGATGAATTGAAGGAAGTGATGGTTATTATGTTTGAAAAAATGAAGGAATTGGACGTAATCAGAGATGGTGGCATCGGCATTCAATTATTTACTGAGGGGTCTAAAGACAGTGTTTTATGGGTTGCTACTTCATTTGAAATCAATTATCCTTATTGCAATTGGCTACCTTATGATGAAAATATCTTTTCCGTTGGTTCTTATGTGACGGAGATTTTTAAAGCCAAAGAAGAAGGAAGGGATGTTTTCAACAAAATACATTCATTTGAAGAAAAAAACAGGTATTTCGATTACGTATTTGCCAACAATGATTTTGAAGTCATTCCTGCACATGTAAGAGATTTTATACGCACCAGCAAAAGCTATACTTTTTCAATGGCTATTGAAAAAAATTCAAGTGTTGTAGTTGATAGTTGGACGGAACAGTTTATGACAGAACCCGAGTTTGTCATATTGAAAAGATTAGCAAGAGTTTTTGAACAAGCCTATATCCGTTTCCTTGATTTGCAAAAAGCGGAAGAGCAGGCAAGAGAAGCAAAGATTGAAACAGCTTTGGAAAGAGTGCGTAGCCGAACAATGGCAATGCAAAAAAGTGAAGAGTTACGGGATGTTACAAGCATTCTATATGACCAATTAAAAAACTTAGGTTTTAATAATGGTGCTTCTGCCATAATATTGATGGATGCCACTACAGGCGATATGGACTGGTGGTTAGAAGGTTCTGATTACGGTTTTACATTTCTGGAACGTTATCACGTCAAATATTTTAATCATAAAAGCCACATTGAACAGTTAGAGAATTGGAAAAGCGGAGCTTCGTATGCCATAGTAAAAGTATCTGGAGAAGAAAAAAAAGCTTATGATAAATACTATTTCAATGATACTGATTTCATTCGTGTGCCAGAAGAAACAAAAGAATTGATGATGCAAGCAGAAACCGTTGTTTTTTCTATGGCATATTTTCTCTACGGGTCTTTATCTTGGTCTCCAAGTAGTATTAGCGATGAGCAAGCAAAAATATTACAACGATTCGCAAAAGTATTTGAACAAACCTATACCCGCTTTCTCGACCTCCAAAAAGCAGAAGCGCAAGCGAGAGAAGCACAGATAGAGGTAGCTTTGGAGCGGGTTCGTAGTAGAACAATGGCTATGCAGCGTAGTGAAGAACTGGGAGAAACAGCCAAACTATTATTTCAGCAAGTGCAAACATTGGGAATTCCTGCTTGGAGCTGTGGCTATAATATTTGGGAAAAAGATGAGAAAGTTTGCACAGGTTGGATGAGTAGCAATGGTATTCTGCAACCACCTTTCAAAATACCACTGACCGAAAGTCCATCTTTTATACGTCAATATGAATCTAAGCAAAAAGGTGAAGATTTTTATATAGAAGAAGCGAGTGGAGAGGCATTAGCAGCTCATTATCAGTATATGGGCAGCCTTCCAGATTTTGGTGAAATATTAAAGGATTTTTTGAAAAGTGGCTTTACGCTTCCAGATTTTCAAATAAACCATATTGTCAATTTTAAGCAGGGAAATATGGTATTTATTACTGGTGAGCCAGTACCGGAAGCATGGGATATTTTTAAACGATTCGCAAAAGTTTTTGAACAAACCTATACCCGTTTTCTTGATTTACAAAAAGCTGAAGCACAGACAAGAGAAGCAAAAATTGAAACAGCTTTGGAAAAAATTCGGAGCCGCTCATTGGGTATGCATAATTCTGTTGAAATAAAAGAGGTTGTTTCTATTTTATTTGAAAAATTAAAAGAATTGAATTTGGAGTTTGATGGAGGGGCTGCTATCCACTTGTTTACTGAGGGGTCAAGAAACGCCGTTATTTGGGTGGCTGCACCCGATTTATCTGAAACTTCTTGTATAAATCTTCCTTATGATGAAAATGGATTTGAAAATAATCCGATTATAACGGATATATGGAATGCCAAAGAAACAGGTGTGCATATTTATAATAAATTTTACGCCTTCGAAGAAAAAAATAGATACTTCGACTATGTATTTAAACACAATGATTTTAAAACAATACCTCAATCTTCAAGGGAATTTATAGTTCAGGCAGATAGTTATACCGCTTCTTTTATTGCGGAAAAAAATTCATTGCTTGGCGCCAATAGTTGGACTCGACAGCAATTTTCTGAGAATGACTTTGAAGTATTAAAACGCATAGCGCGGGTTTTTGAGCAAGCCTATATCCGTTTTCTTGATTTACAAAAAGCCGAAGCCCAAGCGAGAGAAGCGCAAATAGAAGCCGCTTTTGAACGCATTAGAGGGAGTGCCTTGGCGATGCAAACCTCTGATGAATTTTTAGGTGTTGTTAAAACACTATATGAACAAATAAACACTTTGGGGCAACAAGAACTGGAAGCCACTATTATACAATTTTACCATATCGAGCAAGGTTTTATCAACTCTTGGAATGCCCTAAATACTGAGGGGTTAACTACGGGCAATATTACTTCGGGAACGACACGCATCCCTTTTGATGCTTGCCGCCTTACTTTAGAGTGGTTAAATGCCTATAAATCTACTCAAGAAGACTATACAATAGTCGCCAAAGGTGAAATATTGAAAGAATGGTTGCTCTTGTTATTAAAAATGTCACCTGAAGTAAAAATTCGTTTCGGCGATTCTTTGCCACAAATAAGTCATTATCATTTTTCTAAGTTTTCGGAAGGTGCTTTATCTATGGTAAGTCAAAAACCGTTTTCGGAAGAGTCTAAATATCTTTTAAAAAGGGCTGCTTCTGCTTTTGATTTGGCTTATAAAAGATACCTCGATTTGCAATTAAAAGAAGAGCAATCTTTAAAATTAGCCCAAGAAAAACAACGATTGGAAGCGGCTTTAACCGACCTTAAAGCCACCCAAGCCCAACTCATCCAAAAAGAGAAATTGGCAAGTCTGGGTGAACTCACCGCAGGCATCGCCCATGAAATACAAAATCCATTGAATTTCGTCAATAATTTCTCGGAATTGAGTGTGGATTTAGCAAAAGACCTCAACGTTGAAATTCATAAACCCGACATTGATAAAGAATATGTAGAAGAATTATTAACAGATTTAACCTCAAACCAAGAGAAAATAAACCATCACGGAAAACGAGCGAGCAGTATTGTGAAAGGGATGCTTGAACACTCAAGAGCGAGTACAGGTGTAAAGGAATGGACGGATATTAATAAATTGGCGGATGAATATTTACGGTTGTCGTATCATGGTTTAAGAGCAAAAGACAAAGAGTTTAATGCGGATTTTAAAACAGAATTTGATGAAAACTTGCCTAAAATTGAAGTTATTCCACAGGATATAGGGCGGGTTTTATTGAATTTGATTAATAATGCTTTTTATGCGGTCAATCAGCGTAAGCATGATGTCATTGCGAGGAACGAAGCAATCTCAAGTTATACCCCCTCAGTATTTGTAAGCACTCAACAGCTTGACAATCAAATAATTATAAAGGTAAAAGACAACGGCATTGGAATGTCCGAAGCGACCAAAGCAAAAGTCTTTCAACCTTTTTTCACCACCAAACCCACAGGACAAGGAACGGGCTTAGGGCTTTCACTCGCCTATGATATTGTGATGAAAGGGCATGGTGGGACATTAGAAGTTGAATCAACTGAGGGGGTAGGTTCAGAGTTTATTTTTCATTTGCCAATTGCCTGAATCACAGATTTTTGATTTTAAAAAAATATTTAAAACTCTATTAAAGATAATCATGAAAGTTAAATTAATTTTTGTTTGGTTTTTCACTTTAATTAATAGTGTGGTGGTTATGACTCAAAACCATCCGAATAAATATATTGATAGTTTATTTAACCTATCAC
>JANPGW010000321.1:0-5138 GCA_031424115.1 Saprospiraceae bacterium
CGCGTGACTTCTTCTTCTTTAATTCTCAAAACCCAAGCGATTTGAGCGTCTGAATAGCCATGTTGCTTGAGTTCCAGCAAAAAGTCTTGTGGTATATCTTCGGCTACATTGTAGCGGAGAAGTTGTTCTTCATATTTAACCAATTTCTTAATTTGACCGATAAACCACGGGTCAATACCGGTTATTTTCTGAACACTCTTGGAAGGGATACCCAATCTCAAAGCATCTTTGACGCGGTAAATCCTATCGTCACTGGCTTTTTCGAGTCTGCCCAAAATGTCTTCGGTTCTAATCCATTCTTTTTTATCTGCTCCTAAACCCGCACGACCATTTTCTTGAGACTGACAAGCCTTTTGCATAGCTTCAAGGAAGTTACGTCCGATGGACATAACTTCGCCAACCGATTTCATTTGCAAGCCTAAGGTATCATCCGCGCCGGGGAATTTATCAAAATTCCAACGCGGCATTTTCACAATCACGTAGTCCAATGTCGGTTCAAAGAAAGCGGAAGTGGTTTTGGTAATTTGATTTTTTAATTCATTTAGATTATAGCCAATAGACAGTTTTGCCGCAATTTTAGCAATGGGATAACCGGTTGCTTTTGATGCTAAAGCAGAAGAACGGCTCACCCGCGGATTGATTTCAACGGCAATCAACTCTTCCGTTTCGGGATTCATGGCGAATTGAACATTACAGCCGCCGGCAAAATTACCCAATGAGCGCATCATGCGGATAGCGTCAGAACGCATTTGCTGAAATGCTGTATCGGAAAGCGTCATAGCCGGTGCAACGGTAATGGAGTCTCCGGTATGGATGCCCATCGGGTCGAGATTTTCGACGGTACAGATAATCACCACGTTGTCGTTAGAATCTCTGAGTAATTCCAACTCAAATTCCTTCCAACCAAAAACGGCTTTTTCAACGAGAACCTCATGTGTAGGAGAAGCGTCTAAGCCTCTTTTCAAAGCATCTCCAAATTCGGCTTCTTTGTGGACGAAACCACCGCCTGTACCACCTAAAGTAAAAGACGGTCGAATAACCAATGGAAACCCAATTTTTTGCGCGGCTTCGTAACCTTCGAGGTATGAGTTAGCGATAAAAGAAGGCGCCACTTGCATATCGATCCTCTTCATCAATTGTTTAAATTGTTCTCTATCTTCACAGAGTTCGATTGCTGCGACATCTACGCCAATCATGCGCACGCCATGACGTTCCCATACCCCTTGCTTTTCGGCTTCAATAGCTAAATTTAACGCCGTTTGACCTCCCATGGTAGGTAAAACGGCGTCTATGCTATGTTTCTCCAAAATCTGAATGATACTTTCGACGGTCAGCGGCAACAGATAAATATGATCTGCCGTAACCGGATCGGTCATAATGGTTGCCGGATTGGAATTGATAAGGATGACTTCAATGCCTTCTTCACGAAGTGAACGGGCTGCTTGGGTGCCGGAATAATCAAATTCACAGGCTTGTCCGATGATAATCGGTCCGCTACCGATAATGAGTACGGACTTAATGGAGGAATCTTTTGGCATGTTTCAACTTGATAATTAATACGGTATTTTCAAATTGAGCGCAAATGTACAACATCCCGTTTTTTTTAAGACCATTTTTTAAGACCTTTTTTATATTTTTTTATTCGTGATACTGAGGGGGGAGTAAAACTGTCAGAAAGTTATTTAATTTTGCTTTATCGAATAACGTTAAACCATTCCAATGAAAAAATTATTTAAATTTCTGGGTGTTGCTCTTGTGCTGCTCATGACTTTGTTGCTTTTTAATACTTTTCGCATTTCCTCCAAGCAGTTGACGGGTATTACACCGGCTCCCGTTTTAGAACTTTCCGATTCGATTATTAACAATTTTGCTCAGGCGGTGCGGTTTAGGACAGTGTCAAATGCCGATATTACCCAGATTGATAGTGCGCAATTCGATAAATTTATTACTTTCATTGCTCAAACTTACCCTTTAGTTCATTCTAAGTTGGCATTTGAGCGGGTCAATGGTTTTTCGCTTTTATACGAGTGGAAAGGTAAAAACCAGACTCTCAAACCGGCTCTTTTGATGGGGCATTACGATGTCGTACCGGTTATTCAAGGGACTGAAAAAATATGGCAACATAAACCCTTTAATGGCGATATTGTTGACGGCTATCTCTACGGACGGGGCACGCTTGATGACAAATCAACGGTCATGGGTCTTTTGGAAGCGGTAGAATATTTGCTGCGGCAGGGATATCAGCCCGAACGGAGTTTCTACCTGGCTTTCGGACACGACGAAGAAGTGTCGGGCAGGCAAGGTGGTCAACACATAGCGAAGATGTTGGAAAGCCGAAAAGTACAATTAGAATACGTCATGGACGAAGGGGGAATGATTAAATCCGATGGCGTTGCCGGTGTTTCTCGGTCGATTGCTTTCGTGGGGATTGCCGAAAAAGGTTATACAACGATACAAATGACTGCTACGGGCGAAGGCGGACACTCCTCCATGCCTCCTAAACAAACCAGTATAGGTATGTTAGCCGAAGCGCTTGATAAGTTGCAAAAACACCCTTTTGAGCCGCGCATTGATGGTGCAGTGAGCCATATGCAGGATTATTTGGCGCCCGAAATGCCTTTTTTCAATAAAATAGCTATGGCTAATCGGTGGTTGTTCAAATCTTTTATCATCAAGGCGATGTCTCAAACCAATAGCGGTAGCGCGACCGTCCGTACCACCATTGCGCCCACCATCCTTGACGCCGGTATCAAAGACAATGTTTTACCCATTGATGCTTTTGCTAAAATCAATTTTCGGATTTTACCCGGCGATTCGGTCACGGGTGTTCTCAATTACGTCAGAAAAGTAGTGGACAATGACAAAGTAGCGGTCGAGACCGTTTCAGAATTTGATTCTAATCCTTCTGCCATTTCGGATACGGCTTCTTATGGTTTTCGGTTGATTCACCGCACCATTGCCCAGTGTTTCCCGGAGGTCATGGTTTCACCCAATTTGGTAGTGGGCGCCACCGATTCACGCCATTTTAAAAAACTGACCGACAATATTTTCCGCTTTATGCCGGTTAAAATAACGGATGAAGACCTCAAACGGGTACATGGCACGAACGAGCGCATCAGTATCGCCGATTTTAAAAATGTCGTGCGGTTTTATGTGGCTTTGGTGAAGGAAAGTTAAAATAAACATATTATGACTTATACTATTGCTTACAACTTGAGCGAATTTTCAAGTGGCTTGTTTCTCCCTTCTGCTTATATAGTTGAAGTGGATGCCTATAATACTTTGACATACATCAAAAAAAAGGCAACAGAGGAAAATCTAAAAGAATTTCAATTGATATTGACGCCAACTCACAAAAAGTTGTTGGATATTATTACCCTACTTTCGCCAAAGAGTTTAGAAAAAAAATACAATCAAAATCCTAAGAAACCACTGTCTTTAGCATCTTTATTAGAAAATAAAACCATTTCAGATAAAGTTGCAATTTTCATTCACCGATATTTAGACGATTGGTTGCAAATTATCACAGATGAGCAACTACATCTTTGCATGGATATAGATAGCAAAGCTGTAGTACATCTCACACAACTCACGTTAAATCCTACCGTTTTACAGCCTCAAATCTATTTTGAACGAATCAGCGATGGTCTTATTTATCGTCTTCGTATATCTGAAAATCAACGCATTTGGCGTATTCAGGATAACCCTTATTTATTGATTTGTAATGATCCCGCTTGGATTGTTCGTGACAAACAGTTATATCGCCTTGAAGGTATTAACAGTGCCAGATTAAAACCTTTTTTCTCAAAAGATGAGTTACACATAGCTCAGAAAAATCTAAAAGAATACTGTAAAACCATCATTTTGCCTTTGGTTGAAAAGGTGGATTTTGAGCATCAAGGTTTTGATATTATCTCTTATAATACTATTCTGAAAGCAGAATTGAGTGTTTTTCACAATTTTTTAAATCACTCATATGGCTTTTCGTTGACTTTCGATTATGGGAAAAGCTCCTTTTATTGGAAAGATACCCGATTAGGTAGATCTTTTTTAGAATTTACGGCTGAAGAAAAAGTACTTATTCACCATGTTAAACGGAATAAGGCTTCTGAACAAGTTTATATTCAACATCTTCAACAGTTTGGATTACACAACCAACAATCTAATTATTTTGAGTTTGCGAGCCAACAAAATGATACTATTTTCTCAATAATTGATTGGCTCTTGATACATCAAAAATCTTTAGAACAACAAGGTTTTACTATTGCAGCGCCTATTTTGGAGGAGAAAACCATTGCTTTGTTGCGGCCTCAACTCAATTTGACAGCAACTCAAGAAAATGATTGGTTTGATTTAAAAGGGCATGTGATAATAGGCATTTTTACTATTCCCTTTGGGCAGTTCATTCCCCATATTCGAGATAATAATCCCTATTTTTTACTTCCGGATGGTAAATATTTTATTATTCCAATGGAGTGGATGCAAAAATATAAAGGCATAGCGCAATTAGGCAAAATCCAACATCACTCTGTTCGGATAACCAAAAGCCAAGCCCCTGCTTTGTTGGATAAAGAGATGATTGAAGTGACTGAATATGATAACGACCCTATAGATTGGACGCCATCACCCTATCTGAAAGCCACGCTCCGCCCTTATCAAGAAGAGGGTGTTCGATGGTTGTTGAAGCATTATAAAGATGGTTTAGGAGCTTGCTTGGCAGATGATATGGGTTTGGGTAAAACCCTACAAACCATCGCTGTTTTACTATATGCCAAAGAAAATAAAAAAACACACTCTTTGGCTGCATCAAGTGTTCAAATGGACATATTTGATACCCCCCCGAGGTCTCGGGATTACACCCCTCAGTATAACATGTTGCAACCGTTGCAGGCGCTCATCGTTTTGCCGGCATCGTTGGTGTATAACTGGGAATCCGAGCTTAAAAAATTTGCGCAAGGCATTATGATTTATCTCCATATTGGTAACAAGCGGCACAAAGACATTCGGCTCATACAACGTTTTGATGTGGTGTTAACAACTTACCAAACGGTTAGCCGCGACATTGATTTGTTGGAAAAAATAGAATGGGAATACGTCGTTTTAGACGAAAGCCAATACATTAAAAACAAAAACAGCGA
>JANPGW010000322.1:0-4009 GCA_031424115.1 Saprospiraceae bacterium
ATGAAGTGATGTCCTTCGAGCATCTCGGTAATATTAAAGAAGGGGTTGAAGATTTAAAAATTGCCCAAAATGAAGGTTGGGCGGGCTCGACGGAAACGTATACTTTAATACAAGACCAAGATGCGACGATACTTAATATAACTATGGATATTAATCCAGATTATGAAGTTTATTTTACTAAAACATTTCCTTTAGCTATGGAAAAAATAAAATCACTCGCAGAAACATCTGATAAAGTTTCTATCACCGTAGAAGCCCTCATCAATGCTCCTGAAGATAAAGTGTGGGAACTCTGGACACTCCCCGAGCACATTATGCAATGGAACAACGCCTCCGATGATTGGCATACCACAGCTGCTACCAACGATTTGCAAACCGGCGGTCGTTTCAGTAGCACTATGTCAGCCAAAGATGGTAGTTTTAGCTTCGATTTTTGGGGCATTTATGATAAAGTGAAAAAGCACCAAACCATTGCCTACACCATGGGTGACGGGCGAAAAGCCGAAACTACATTCACTAAGAGAGGTCAAACTACCTTAGTAACGACCGTTTTTGAGCCGGAAAGTGAAAATTCAGTTGAATTACAACAAGGTGGGTGGCAAGCTATTTTGAATAATTTCAAGAAGTATGCTGAAAAAAGCAAAAAGGAGAAAGAGCAGAAAATAAACCCATTTTTATGGTTCAATGATAATACTGAGGAGGCAGTTACTTTTTACACCACCGTTTTTGATAATTCAAAACTTCAGAAAGCGATGCGTATGCCCGATGGGAAAGTTTTAACAGTGCCTTTTCATCTTGGTGGGCAAGAGTTTGTAGCACTCAATGGCGGACCCATGTATCAATTCACTCCTGCTACATCCTTTTTTGTGATGTGTGATACTGAAGAAGAAGTGAATGCCCTATGGGCGAAACTCTCAGAAGGTGGTAAAGTGATGATGCCGCTGAATAAATATGAGTGGAGCGCGTGGTATGGCTGGTGTCAAGACCGATTCGGCTTGTCATGGCAAGTCATGTTAGCCAAAGATGGGACTTATCCCCAAAAATTCATCCCTTGTTGGATGTTTTCGGGCGATATACTTGCACAGGCGGATGATGCCATAAAACTCTATACGTCATTATTTAAAAACTCGGAAGTCAATTCCATCTCACGTTACGAGGCGGGCGAACCTGCTCCGGAAGGCTCGGTGAAATATGCTGAATTCAGCCTTAATGGTCAAGTTTTTACCATTATGGGCAGCCCACCGGTGCATAAATTTACTTTCAACGAAGCCGTTTCATTTGTCATCAACTGTAAAAATCAAGAGGAAATAGATTTTTATTGGGATAAATTGACCAAAGATGGTGGTGCTGAAAGCCAATGTGGCTGGTTGAAAGATAAATATGGCATATCATGGCAAGTAGTGCCTACTAATTTGAGCAAATTACTTAGCAAGCCAAACGCTATGCAAGCCATGCTCAAAATGAAAAAATTGGATATAAAAGCCTTGGAAGAGGCTTAAAATACTGGAAAAACTAATTTTAACAAGTAAAAAACGCAATCGAAATGAAAAAAAATGACATTATTTATTGGGTTACAACCGGACTTATTTTCCTGTTCGAAGGTGTGATGCCGGCACTTACTTCACAATCCGAAATGGCAAAAGAAGGCATCAGCCATTTGGGTTATCCTCCCTATTTTGGGGTGATGCTCGCCGTTTTCAAAGTGATTGGAACTTTGGCTCTGATAATTCCGCAAGTACCCCATCGTTTCAAAGAATGGGCTTATGGCTGTTTTTTCATCGAATTTATAGCTGCCACATGGAGCCATGTAGCTGTTGATGGTTTTAATGCTCTATCTTTTTTTCCACTTATAGTGTTGGGTGTTTTATTAGTTTCTTATATTTATTACCATAAAAGGCTTGATGTACAAGCGGCTTAATTTTCATTTATTTAAGCGTTATAACCGTGCCGCCGCTGGGTGGCGGCACGGGTTTATCGAAAAATCTAATGACAACAAAATGGTCGAAGTTTTTAAAACCAATGTTCAAGAAGATGAGCAATCGCAAATGTTGATTGAAAAACTATCCTATCATTTTCCTCATTGTAGAATAAACTTTGATTTAGAAGATTGTGATAATATTTTGAGAATACAAGGGGACGATTTTTCAATTGAAACAATTACTTCTTTACTTCAATCAGATGGATATGAATGCGAAGCTTTGATTTGACCCCCCTCAGTATAAATCGTTATTTTACCCTTATTTTATGAAAATTCAACAAAAATGAAACGTATCCCATCAATTGATTTTGTCCGAGGTTTGGTCATGATAATCATGGCACTTGACCATATACGTGACTTGATTCATTTTTCAGAGGGGAATCAAGACCCTACTGATTTGACTACTACTACACCCATTCTATTTATGACTCGTTGGATAACACATTTATGTGCTCCTACATTTGTGTTTTTATCAGGCACGTCGGCCTATTTATCCCTAAAAGCGCATTTAAATTTTAATGAAAGCCGTAGTTTTTTATTAAAACGAGGGCTTTGGTTAGTTATTCTGAATTTTACCATCGTCAATTTCGCTATCTTTTTTGATATTCATTTTAGCGTTCTTTTTCTTCAAGTTATTGCAGCGATTGGCTTTGGCTTTATTGGATTAGGGCTTTTATTGAAATTGCCTGCCCGTACTTTGGGCATTTTAGGCTTGATTATTATATTTGGTCACGACCTTTTTGCGGGCGTTTCCTTTCCCAGAGGAACACCTTTAGATGTGATTTGGACAATTTTTATGGGTGCTGGTTTTTACCAAATATCACCTAAATTGGCTTTTTTAACGACTTACCCCATTATTCCGTGGTTGGGCATTATGCTTGCGGGTTTTAGCTGTGGCGAACTATTGAATCAGCCTTCTGAAAACAGGAAAAAGCTATTTTTAAAAATCGGAGTAGGGGCATTGGCTTTGTTTGTCCTCCTGCGCACTTTTAATATTTATGGGGACGCATCGCATTGGGCAGTTCAAAAAAATGCTGTTTTTAGCTTTTTATCTTTCATCAATACAAGTAAATACCCGCCTTCACTGCTTTATACCCTCATGACATTGGGTATTTCGTTTCTGCTTTTAGCATTTTTTGATACAATGCAGAATAAATTTACGGATATTGTTTCCATTTACGGCAAAGTACCTTTGTTTTATTACCTCATTCATTGGTTTGTGATTCATGCTGTGGCGTTTACGGTATTTTTCATACAAGGCTATCATTGGTCAGATTTTCAATTTGAAGGCTTTGGCTTTGCTCGACCTAAAGAGGGTGGAGGGTTGGATTTAATGGGTATTTATGCCGTTTGGTTGAGTATTGTTGCATTTTTATATCCCATTTGCAGATGGTACGCTCGCTATAAAATGGCACATAAAGAAAATAAGTGGTTGCGCTATTTGTAAGCACCCCCTCAGTATATCGCCCTTTTTAACAATGAATCGTTAAGTTTGATTGCATTTTAATAAAGAAATATGGTTAGTATTGAAACGTTCCAACAAATAGCCCTTTCATTTCCAGAAACAACGGAGGCACCACATTTTGAAAAACAGTCTTTCAAAGTGGCAAATAAAATATTCGCTACACTTAACACCAAAGAAAATAGAGCGACCATAAAACTATCTGAAGCTGACCAAGATATATTTTGCCTTTTTGATAAAACAGTCATCTACCCTGTGCCCAATAAATGGGGCAAACTAGGGTGGACACATCTCAATTTAAAAACAATAACCGAAGACATGTGTATGGAGGCTTTGAAAACGGCTTATTGCGAAGTCGCGCCTAAAAGGTTATCCGCTTTAATTAATTTTGATTAAACATTTTTTAAATTAGCCCCCCTCAGTATAATCAGTTTTTAAATAAAAAATCATGACAAAATACATCGCCTTCCTAAGAGGCATCAACGTTGGCAATATTCGCATTAAAATGACTGACTTGCAATCGGCGTTTGAAAAAATGGGTCTTACAGATGTGAAAACCTATCTGCAAA
>JANPGW010000323.1:0-24918 GCA_031424115.1 Saprospiraceae bacterium
CGAAGAACCGTAAAGCCGTTTTCATCTTTAACTCGGCTGCTGTTTTCTTTATACACTGGGTCACGTTGCGTGAACGTTTGGGTGATACCTAACCGGGTGCGGGTGATGGTGCGCGGCTGTGGCTGCTTGTAATTGGCATAAGGTTCGATGAAAAAAGCCAAGTCAGGATTCTCTAAAACACCAAAAAAGTCATAAGAACTCTTTGATTTTGCCAAAACTTCGCGCGAATCCCACTTATATTGTGGTGTATTCAGGTCGGGATTCATTATTTTAGCCATTTCTACCATATTTATCTCAACGGGTAGGGCAGCATACTGAGGGGACATCAAAGCCTTGTATTGCTCATGGTCAGAGACGTACAGTTTGCAGATTTCGATTCGGGTGAGCCGAATCAGGATTCTTAGAGCGGCTTCTGCTTTGCCATCCAATCGTCCCCGTTTGCGTTGCGTGTTAAATGTGGCTTTCCTGCGGCTTATCTCAGGCAAGATAAAGCGGTCGTAATCAGGAAAGATTTTTTTATCTGTGTCGTAGAGGGACATAGATGTGTTGAGGGCATGGGAAGCAGACTTCATTTTCTAAAAATTTTAATTATTTTTAATAATATGTGTTTTTATGTGAGAAAATAAAGACTGCAATAAAAAATAATAAATAATCTAATAGCGAACTTCGTTCTTTTCTTAACTCCTTTCTTAACTTCTGTTTCCATCACAAAAGTATCAAAAAAAATTTAAACCCAAAATAATCTATCAAAAATTTTCATAATTTAAAAAACACTATATTAACTTCGTCCACAATTGTTGTCATTGTGGATAGATGCCCCTACCCTACTTTCTTCTTTTAATTGTTTACGGATGCCTTTGAATTTAGGAGAGTATCAATCCACTTGCCTACGTATTCTAACCTTTGTAGAGTTCTCTAACCCGTTTAATTTTTTGAAATTCATCTTAGCGCGCAAACGAGGATAAATTACTCAGTAGCAGCCGTCTCTGATTCATTGTCTTTAGGCAGTGGCGTTTTCTTTTGAGAGGCTTCTATTTGTTGTAAGAAATTATCGGGAGAAACGACTTTTACATTCATATTGGTTTCAAATGCTTTAAGCGAATTTCCTGCCGCTCCCCCACCCTCTATGGCAGACTCTCGATTTTCTTCAAAACCACGCGCATCAGTCCGTACTGCTGAAATACGAGTAGCAGCCTCACCAAGCATGGTAAAAATAAGTTCTAAATCTGTCATATGGTCGCGCAGATTCTGTTTATCCAGTCCTTTCAGGTCTTTATATTCTGATGGTGTTAGACCAAAAGCAGCTTTAGAGATTTCCGCCGTCAGAATAGAGTATTCCTGTCCTTCTTTGACGCCACGCTGCTTCCACTCTTCCGTCAGCTCTTTGCGAATGTCTATCGTTTTCAAACGGGTCTCAATCCATTTTTCAGTATATCCCTTTGCTCTATATATTTCTTTGATGCGCTCTATACCCAATTCAGGGTCTTCGATTTCCTCAATGCGTTCCTCCCCTACTTCAGCCAGCCACAATTTAAACGGTTCTGCCTTTGGCGAGGGTACGGACATGATGATTCTAAGAATCGTCTTTGTCGTAGCACAATCGGTAGGATACATTTTTCCATCTGCACCTTTGAATTTCAGTTTTCCGATTTTTTCGGAAAACTCACTTTCCCGTTCTTTTTCTATCTTCTTCTTCAAATCATTCCAATACTTGCTTGGACGTTTGTTCTCTGTCAAAATCTCAATAACGTCAATGATTGAAAACCACCATGCGCCATCCATCCATTGGCGACGAATTGATTTATCTTGAAATACAATCAATTTATTACTATTTTCCATAAAGAAAGTTTAATGATAGTTTAAATAATATTCAATGATAATTTCAGTAAATAATTTGATTTTAAATAAAGTATCTTTAAAATTTAAATAAACCTTATTTATTCTTTAATGATTCAATTTCCGTGGCAAGTCTCTTTATGTCATGCTCATAGTAGTTTAGAAAATCAAATCTATCTGGGAAAGTGGCTTTGATTTTACCAATCACAATACCTCTCAGCATCGGGCTTTTCCTGAATTCCTCTATGGTTTTATCGCGCAAATGCGTGTACATCTGCTTTAATTCTTCAATTGCAAGCTCTGTTACTGAGGGGTCATGCTGCACAATATCGCGAACAATGTCATTACACTGCATTTCATACTCAACTGTCAAATCCGCTTTTTGTATTTCTAATTCTTGAATTCTTTTCTTTTTTGCAGCTATATCTGCATTTTTTTGGGCAGCTGTCATACTCTTTTGCTCCCGTGCTGGGATATATCCTTTATCCAAACAATCTAAAAAAACACCTGCCGGATTCACTGCTTTACCCAATTCAATTCTTTCTTCTGTAAATGCTATTGCCCGCTTTATATCTTCTTCTGACTTACCATGAGCTTTCAAAATGAAAGAACTTGGGCTAACGTTCCATTTTTTTCTTAAAATATCCATGTATTCATCCATCCAAGTTGAAGTAGATTTAGGGGTATCTTCCACGATTTCAGCCACTTCTATTTTTATTTCTCTATTATTAAAAAGCTGAGGTTGAAGCACTTCCACAACTGGATGACGGAGAATAAAATTGGGTTGCACTTTAATTTCTGGGCGATGTTCGGGGATATTTCTGCTAATATAAAAAATCAAATCAATGACTTTTCTCGTTCCATTCGTAATTTCCTCATACTCAAACTGAATATCGGTATATTTTACCAGATTGAGTTTTGATTTTTCCAATATTTTATTCTTAAAATGCCCATATGATTTATACTCCGTTTCAATACCCAAGATAGATTTCAGACCTTCAACACTCATTCTTCGCTTGCCTATTTTCTCATATTGCTTTAGTAATTCATAAATACGGACATAATAAGAACTTGACAAATTGGCGACATTGCGAAACTCGTAGGTAAGATAGCGCTGCTTCAGTTCTAACAAAAAAGGGCGCATATCCGGGTGAAAAGAAAGTTTGATATAACTTGCTTCCTCATTGTCTTGGTCTCTTCCTTTGAAACTCGTCACAACGGGTGATATAAAATCTTCCATCTTACCATCACCCCTATTGATTTTGGCTTCAATGAGCTTTCCCATGAGTTTCTTAGCAGCATCTTTGACCAACCGATAAGTATTTTTATTATCCTGTAAAAAGAAATCTTTCACAAAATCCTTTAGATATATCTTATAATCCATGAAATCACTATCTTCTGAGCGAATTCGAGCCAGCATTTCAAGAAAAATACGCATTTCCCAAATATCGAATTTATACCGCGCCTCTACTAACTCATTTGCCTTTCTGACAAGAGTGATCGATTGATTCGATGTTTTGGATGTCCGCTTGGTCACTTTTTTCAATTTCTGCATTCAAATTAGTTTAAACAACCCTAAATTGGTGATGGTTAAATAAAAAAAATTAAATTAAACCCTAAATGAGTGATAGTAGCACCCTAAATGAGTGACAAATATATGTTATCACTTTTGAAAAACAAAGAAATAGCACCCTAAATTGGTGATAGTAAAACCCTAAATGAGTGATGATAGCACCCTAAATTGGTGATGATAGCACCCTAAATGAGTGATGGTAAACCCTAAATTGGTGATAGTAGGCTTTATAACTTATTGATTTTCAATATATTATGGGCTGTGAAATATAACTAAATATAAAAATAAAATACTTATTACAACATCAATAAATGACGATGATGATTTATTTTTATTTTTTTAAAATTTATTATACCATCAGACTGTTTAGATACTCAAAGATATTTATTGATATTTATTGATATTTATTGAAGTTTATTGAAGTTTTTTTGTAAAAATCTCTATAGAGTAAATTGCCTTCTACTCTGTTTTTTTAGGGTTGTGAGCAACTTTTATTGCGTTTAAGTACTCTTGCTAATATTTTTCGGAAAATTGATTAAACCGCAAAAAAATAGAAGTGTGTATTAATGCATAAAATCTTTGAATATCTCTCCCCTCAGTAAATAGCAATTATTTGGGACAATTACTTGATATGAAAGATACCGAAATTTTCAGATGAATGAATATTTATTCAAAATATCTTTAAAATATCTTCAAACTATCTTTAAATTACTTCTGTATCATGTCATTTCATTCACTTACTCTAACTCAAAATATTTCCTCATTACTGTCACTATCAACTCTCTGTATGTGTAGCCCTTGCTATCAGCTTCTTGTTTCATACGCTCAAAAACGACTTCTGGAAAATCCACAGTCAAGCGATGAACTTCTTTTTTTCTTGTGGTTTTAGCTTGTGATTTCATCACACTCAGCAACTGTTCTTCTTTTTCAACAGTGCTACCAATTATATTTTTAGGCGTTATAATTTTCTTTTCTTTAGCCATTTTGCTATCTATTTTTTGATATTTAACAATGGAATTATTCTTTAATTCAATCTTTAAGATATTTCTGAGGTAGAACTATTTTGCGAGTAAATATATTGAAACTTTATGTAAAGTTTCAATAATTAATCTTTAAAAAGTTTACGGAAATTGCAAATGTAAAATAATATCTGAATACAGTATACAAAATTATTTAAATAAACTTTAATGATAGTTTATTTAAACTATCATTAAAGTTTATTTATAGCTGCTTCAAATTCATCGGTTAAGCTTTCAATCTCACTTTTTGCTTTTTTGTCTCGATACTCAATAACCCCTAAGCCTTGCGTGATACTATCGGCATAAGAAACTCGATTATTGATGCGGGTTTCAAAAACAAGAACTTGATAATTTTGGAGAGCGTTGAGTATCTCTTGGCTGATGTTAGCGCGTTCGATGATACGATTGACAACTACATAGATTTTACTGCGTTTCAAGCCTTGAGATTCCTTGAGGTCGTTAATCTGTTCGCATCGCTCAAAAAAGCTCTCAAAAGCTCTGAAATCGAGTATTGAAGGGGAGAGAGGAATAACTATCATATCACTTGCTAAAATTGTGCGTTCAGCTAATTCTGATAGTTGAGGCGTACCATCTATCAAAACCAAGTCATACTTGCTGTTGAGTTCACTCACTTCTTTATTGAGTTGCTTCCCTACAACACCGAATACGGGTATCCGTTTAGCATCTTCATCTCTGCTGCCAGCCCATTCCATGGATGATTTTTGTCCCAAATCTGTATCAACAATACAGACAGTATGACCTCGGTGGACCAATGCAACGGCAAGATTGATTGTGATAGTCGTTTTTCCAACACCTCCTTTTAAATTGGTGATTGCAATTCTCATAAATTTACTTTTTAAAGAAATTTTAAATAAACTTTATTTAAATTATCATTGAATTTTGATGCAATTATACAAAATATTTCTTTATTTACTCTACAAATGAAATTTATTCCGATGATTCATCATCGGAATAACTAAAAAAAAGAATGAATAATCACACCATCACCCTTTCCAACCTATCCTTCTAATACCCAAAATCAGGCAATAAACGTTCTTGGAATTCACAGAACGCTTTGGTATGGTCGGACTGAATGAGGTGGCACAACTCGTGAATGATAACATATCGAATACAACCTTTTGGCGCACGTATCAAAGTCTTATTGAAAAGAACCGAGGCGCAAACGGGCTTTAAAGTCGTCAGTCCCGAAAATTTCCTCAACCAAATCGCCAATGCCAAAAAGAAGATACCGCCTCAGATTAGATAGTATAACGGATATTACGGAGGGGTAGGGGAGCAGCTCGCTAAACTTCTATTTATACCGTTACCCATTTTCTACGGTAGAAAGTGGGTGGTTATGGTGTTTACGCTGAAAAAATGAGCGTGAATTTTACGGTTGGCGTGTATGTATGTAATAGCAATATACGCATTTTACCAATTTTTACCATTACTCCATGTGTATATTCAAACCACCCACTTTCTACCGTAGAAAGTGGGTGGTGATAACGTTTACGTTAATGAAAACGGAGCATGCATTTTTCGGTTGACGTGTATGAATGTATGTAATAGCGAAATGCGCTTTGTACCAAATTTTTCCATTACGTCGTGTTTCTACTCTCCTGCCCACTTTCTACCGTAGAAAGTGGGTTAGTGAAAACGTTTACGTTAATAAAAGCAGAGCGTATATTTTTCGATTGGCGTGTATGTATGTAATGGTGAAACGTGCTTTGTACCAAATTTTTACATTACGTCGTGTTTCTATTCTCCTACCCCTTTTCTACCTTAGAAAGGGGATAGTTATGGTGTTTATGCTGAAAAACAGGCAGTGCATTTTTCGGTTGACGTGTATGTATGCATATATGTAAGGTAAATAGGGCATTTTACCAATTTTTACCATAACTTCATGTGCCTATTTTCCACTACCTACTTTCTATCGTAAAAAGAGGGTAGTGCTGGCGTTTATCTTGATAAAATTAAGTATACATTTTTCGGTTGGCGTGTACGTATGTAATGTATCTCAAAATCTTGTACCAATTTTTAATTTAAAAAGTGATTATACACCAACTATTGGAATTATGAAATATTATTACGTTTTTTGTGATATATTGATTTTTACATAACAGCATATTACTACAAAGTAGCGAATAATCACATAATGAACAACCAAAGCAATTTTACTTTTTTAATAAAAGATTTTCCTATTCTTGCCAATCTCGGAGAATCAGCAGAATATTATTTGCATACCGATACTTCTGTGTCCGTATCGAAGGTTCGATTATTTGGAGAAAAATTGGTCGAGATACTTTTTAATGAACTGCACCTAAGGCTACCAGATGATGATAAATTTTCCAATCGTTTACGTTTACTGAACTTCGATGGCACAACACCTAAGCGAATTATTGACCTGCTGCACATCATTAGGAGCAAAGGAAACCACGCCGTACACAACGTCGGTAAAGTAAGTTTACAAGATGCTACTACCGTTTTGGACATAGCATTTCGATTGGGTAAATGGCTGCAAAATATTTATGGGGAATCTTTTCCAAAAGAGGTCGAAGATTTAGAGTTTAAAATACCTCCTAAAATTGATATACATAAAGCACTTTCAGATTTAGAAGGGAAGTATTCTGAGCTCGAAAAGGCTTTGAAAGAGACCATCGAGAAAAACCAACAACTGGAAGTTAAACTAACAGATGAGCAAACCGTAAAGCTCAAAGACAAAATACGAAAAGCCTTAGAAAGGTTGCCATTGAACGAGGCTGAGACACGTTTACTGATTGATAAACAGATTCGAGATGCGGGTTGGGAAGTAGACACCGATAATTTAAATTTTAAGAAAAAACAAACACTACCCGTAGAAGGTAAACACATGGCCATTGCCGAATGGCGATGTGGATCACTTTGGGCAGATTACGCTTTTTTTATAGGTAAGAAGCTCTATGCATTAGTGGAAGCTAAACCCCTCAGTAAAGACATCGTTTCAGATCTTAAGCAAGCCCAAGTTTACGCAGAGTCTATTCTCTTACATGAAGAAATAGCTTTTTTAGGCGATTGGGGCAAATATAAAGTACCATTTCTGTTCTCGACTAATGGACGAGAATACAATCCTCAAATCGAAACAAAATCGGGTATATGGTTCTTAGATACTCGTAAACCAATCAATCATTCTCGAGCTTTACATGGTTGGTATTCACCACAAGGTTTGGTAGACGTTTTCAATAAAGATATTGAAAAAGCCAATGCTGGTTTGGAAATAGAACCTTTTGATTATCTCGTCAACAAAAGAGGCTTGGGTTTACGCCCTTATCAAGTTGAAGCTATTCAGGCTGTTGAGGAGCAGCTTTTTGACGGTAAGAAAAAGAGTGTGTTATTGGCAATGGCAACAGGGACTGGTAAAACTCGAACGATTGTCGGCTTATGCTATCGTTTACTCAAAAAGCAACGCTTCAAGCGGATTTTGTTTTTAGTAGACAGAAATGTTTTAGGGGAGCAATCGAAAACTGTTTTTGAAAATGCGCCTGTTGAATCATCAAAACGATTGGGAGATATAATCAAATTGGCAGGATTTGAAGAAAACCAAGTTGTTTACCTCGATAATCTAAAAAATCAAGGTAAACCCGATGATGGTACGCGTGTTTACTTCACTTCTGTACAGGGAATGGTGGCGCGTATATTCAATAATGCCAATCCAGAGGACGTTCCTGCGGTAAACACGTATGATTGTATCATCGTTGACGAAGCGCATCGAGGGTATTTACTCGACAAAGAAATGGATAGCGACCAGCTTGAGTTTCGCAATCAAATGGATTTTGTCAGTAAATATCGACGTGTACTCGATTATTTCGATGCATTCAAAGTAGGCTTGACGGCGACACCAGCCAAACACACAACTGATATATTTGGCTTTCCAGTTTACATCTACTCTTATCGGCGAGCAGTATTGGAAGGGTTCTTAGTTGACCACGAACCGCCATTTATCATCAAAACAATTTTAAGTGATGAAGGTATAAAATGGGAAAAAGGTGAAAAGCCAAAACTCGTATCCAATACGGGTGAAGTTAAAGAATTAGCAGAGTTGGATGATGAGTTGAAATTAGAAATTGAGAATTTCAATAAGAGGGTTTTAGCACCTGCTTTTAATAGAACAGTCTGCGAGGAATTGGTGAAACACCTTAATCCTGACAGCTCTGCGAAAACACTAATTTTTGCAGTCAACAACGACCATGCTGATACCATAGTTACAGAATTAAAAAAGGCATTTGTAAACGCAGGCATTGAAACAGAGGAAAATGCTATTATGAAAATTACGGGCTCGGTTTACAAGTATGAAGAGTGGGTACGGCGGTATAAAAACGAGACGAGCCCTAATATAGTGGTAACGGTTGATTTGTTGACAACGGGTGTGGACGTTCCCGAAATCACGAATCTTGTATTCATGCGCCGCATCAATTCACGGATTTTATATGAGCAAATGATGGGGCGTGCCACGCGGTTATGCCCGGATATTGGTAAGGAAACTTTCAAGATTTTTGATGCTGTCAGATTGTATGAAGCATTGTCGGATTATTCCGATATGAAACCCGTAGTGACAAATGTAAACCAACCCCTCAGTACAATGGTGGCTGAATTAGCCGCTGCTACCAATGATGAAGGGTATAAAAAGTTATTGGAGCAAATTGTAGCCAAAGTCCAAAGACGTAAACAGTTGGTAAACAATGACAAACTTAAAAACGAATTTCGACAGCAGAGTGGGGGACAGTCACCGGATGATTTTGTAAACCTTTTACAGAGTTTAAATCGAAATGAAAGCTTTGAGTTTATTCAGAAATCAGCGCGTATATTTGATTTTTTTGAACAATTGAGAAGAGAGAGGAATTATGGCATATTGCTATACGAAGGAGTAGACTCTATCAAAGAGGTTGAGCGAGGTTATGGTGTAGCTTCTCGCCCAGAAGATTACCTTGAAAAATTCAGAGAGTATATTTTAAGCCATGTAAACGAGAATGAGGCTCTGAAAATAGTCGTTACGCGCCCACAATCACTCACAAGAGCGGAGTTGAAAAATATAATAGCAGAATTAGATTCGCTTGGGTTTACAACCGCTTATTTGAATACAGCTTGGAAGCAAGCTAAAAATGAGGAAATTGTAGCTGACCTGATAGCGTTTATACGCACAATGGCTTTAGGTAGTGTTTTAATACCCAAAGAAGAGCGCATCAGTCAAGCTATGAAAAAAGTTTACGCCCTGCGTTCATGGTCTGCTATTCAGCGGGATTGGTTGGTGTTTATTGAAAAGCGGCTGAAAAAGGAAGAACTTTTGGTGGATAAATCTTTATTCGATAGCGATGAGTTTTTAAAATCAAAAGGCGGCTTTAAACGCATGAATGCCGCTTTTCAGAATGAAGGGGAGCAGATTTTGACCCTCATCAATGAACAATTGTATGCAGATGCGGGATAACTTACCATAAAATTTTACCTTCGCCTAAAATGACAGAAAATGAAAAAGAAACTTGAAATTAGTGATTTTAGTGCTTCGCTGTTTTGGGATGTAGATAAAACACAGCTAAAAATTTTAGATGTTATACACTCAAACAGTCGAACCCCTCACATTGGGATTATTAAAAAAATTGATGGCTGATGAGGCTTTAAATTAATTTTAAAAATTAATTATAAAAGCAGTTGAAAAAGCCATATAAGCTATTGCCGAAATCCGAAATCAAATTATGACCAACCAAGAAATTGTCCAGAAACTCTGGAACCTTTGTAATGTGCTGCGCGATGATGGTATCACCTACCATCAATATGTCAACGAATTGACTTTTATTCTCTTCCTTAAAATGGCGGAGGAAACAGGGGCAGAAGAATTGATACCCCCTCAGTATAAGTGGAAAAAATTATCAGATCCGAAGATTGATAATCTTGAACGCTACAAACTCTATAAACAAACCCTCACTGATTTGGGAAATGATGACAGTCGAGGTATTGTTTACGATATTTATAAAGACGCTTATACCAATATTCGTAAACCTATTCACTTAGAGGATATTATCCTAAAAATAGATGGAATAGATTGGTATACCCACGATAAGGAAGATCTGGGTGATATGTACGAAGGTTTACTTGAAAAAAATGCTACTGAGGTGAAGAGTGGGGCAGGGCAGTATTTTACACCTCGTCCCTTGATTGATGTGATGGTGGAGTTGATGAATCCACAGTTGGGAGAATATTGCAATGACCCCGCTTGTGGTACTTTTGGCTTTATGGTATCGGCTGCTCGATACGTCAAAAAGCATAACAGCTCCATAGAGTTGGATAATGACCAAATCAAATTCCAAAACGAGTTGGCGTTTTCGGGCTGTGAATTAGTGGCTGATACGCATCGTTTGGCTTTGATGAACGCGCTTTTACATGAATTGAAACCCCAAAATTTGTACTTGGGCGATACGTTGAGCGATGAAATAGGTCCCCGCATCAAAAACCAAGATGTGGTCTTGTCTAATCCGCCTTTCGGTACGAAAAAAGGAGGGGAGCGCACCAAACGCAATGATATTACTTTCCCGACTTCCAATAAGCAATTGAACTTTTTGCAGCATATTTACCGCTCGCTTAAAGCGGATGGGAAGGCGCGGGCGGCAGTGGTATTACCCGATAATGTTTTGACTGCTGATGGCGATGGGTCGAAAGTACGGCAGGATTTGATGAAAAAATGCCATTTACACACCATTTTACGTTTACCAACGGGTATTTTTTATGCGCAAGGTGTGAAAACCAATGTTTTGTTTTTTTCGAGAGAATCCAAAGAGACGGATAAAAATACCCCCTCAGTATGGTTTTATGATATGCGTACCAATATGGATAATTTTGGTAAACGCACCCCGTTTACTCGGGCGCATTTCGATAATTTTGTCACAGCTTATACCGCTGCTGACCGCCTTGTGGTGGACGATGAACGCTGGTCGTGCATCACAGCCGAGCAGATAGCGGCTAAGGATTTTTCCTTAGATTTTGGTTTAATCCGTGATGAAAACCTTATTGACCATGAAGAACTGCCCGAACCTGCTGAAATAGCGCAAGCCGCTCTCGACGCTCTCGAAACGGCTGCCGAAAATATTCGCCGTATCTTGCAAAGGTTGGAAATTCAATCTATTTCATCGCTAAATACTGAGGGGGGCGTATGAAAAATAAAATTTTACCAAGAGGATGGGTTGAAATTCCAACAAATGAAGTTTATACCAACATTTCATTGAGTAATATTAAGCTCCCTCAAAAGGATTATTTAAAAGAGGGTGTATTACCTGTAATAGACCAAGGGCAAGATTTCATAGGTGGGTATTCTAATGACACCAGTATAAAAGTTGATTGTGAATTGCCTGTCATTGTTTTTGGTGACCATACAAAAACAATTAAATTTATAGATTTTGACTTTATTGCTGGAGCAGATGGTATCAAGGTATTAAAACCACACGCCTTTCTTTTACCGAAACTACTTTACTATTTTATCAAATCTTTTAATCTTCCAGATAAAGGATATGCGCGTCATTTTAAATATTTGCAAAGTGAAACAATGCGAATACCACCCCTTGCCGAGCAAAAGCGCATCGTCCACGAGTTAGATACCTATTTTGAGTGGCTGAATGAGGCAGAAACCGCCTTAGCCCAAGTCCCGATTTTATTAAAGCAATTTCGGCAAAAAGTGCTGTCTATGGCTGTGAGTGGGGATTTGACGAGGGATTGGAGAGAGAAAAAAGAAATTTCAATATCATCAGACTTAATTTTTGATAAACTATCAAAAAATGTATTTGAAAAAGACTATTCAATTCCATCAACATGGATTAAGATTAGTTCAAAACACATCTTTGATTTTGTAACAAGTGGTTCAAGGGGATGGGCGCAATATTACAGTGAAGAAGGGGCAATTTTTATTAGGATTACAAATTTAGACTATGACACATTAAAGATAGATTTATCAAAAGAAAAATTACGCTTCGTAAATCCTCCCCCAAATTCAGAGGGTATGCGGACTCGTGTTCAAGATGGTGACATTTTAATATCTATCACTGCGGAATTAGGTATGATCGGTATTGTAGAAGATCAAGTGCCAGAGGCCTATGTTAATCAACACGTTGCGCTTGCTCGACCAATTAAGGGTTTAAATAGCAAATACTTAGGTTTATTTTTAATTGCTAAAAATGGCGGTCAAGAGCATTTTAAGCAACGTCAAAAAGGAGCAACAAAGGTTGGTTTAAATTTGGAAGATATAAAAACGATTAATTTTAATTTTCCCCCTTTGAATGAACAAGCCGAGATAGCCAAAAGGGTAGAAGAGCTATTCAACTTAGCTGATGACATAGAAGCCGACTACCATAAAGCGCAAACCCAACTTAAGTTATTACCCCAAATGTTGTTGCAAAAGGCCTTTCGTGGTGAATTGACCCCTCAGTATGCGAGCGATGAAAGTGCGGAAATATTGTTGGAGAAGATAAAAGAGGAGAAATATTCAATCGTTAAAAATAAGAAAGAGAAGAATAAACAATTGAGGAGTTGACACACGAAGCCACAGAGGAAGGCATAGCCCTTTCCAGCTACATTGCATTATTGATTCAATGTGACCCCGAGTCTACATTTGTAGATGAAACAGAGGATAATTCAGAATGGGCAGCTGAATTGCAAAACCGTATTGAGGAATTAGAAGATGAAAACACTGAGTCCGTCATTATCAAGAGATAATTTGTATCCTGCTTACAAATAGTTAATTGATACTTTAAACTGTCTAAATATCGAATCGAGGCTGGGTTTTGGGCAATGCTAATGCTGCAAGTGATTAAGAGAAGAATAGTTAAGATTAAAGCCTCATTTTAAATTAGTTTTAAAAGGTAAAGTAATGATAAACTCCGAGCCGACCCCCTCTCCGAAGGAGTCCCCTTGGACAGTAGAAACCACTTCCAAAGTGCCTCCATGCCCTTTGGTCACAATATCGTACGCGAGTGAAAGCCCCAAGCCTGTGCCTTGCCCAGTCGGTTTTGTTGTAAAAAACGGTTGAAAGACTTTGGTTCTCACGCTTTCGGGCATTCCTGTACCGTTGTCTTTTACTTTTATAATGATAGCCCCCCCCGCCCCCAAAGGGGGTGCTTGGTAGTGGGTACTCACTGTTACTGTCGGGACGTAGGACTCCCCCTTTGGGGGTTGGGGGGCTTTGACCGCATAAAACGCATTATTAATCAAATTCAACAAAACCCGCCCCATATCTTGCGGAATGACCTCGATTTTAGGCAATTTTTCATCAATAATCAATTCATAATCAGCTTCAAAGTCTTTATCTTTCGCTTTCATGCCATGATAAGAAAATCTTAAATATTCATCCGCCAATTTATTAATATCTGTCAATTCTCTTACGCCTGTACTGGCACGAGAGTGTTCGAGCATCCCTTTAACAATGCTGCTTGCTCGTTTGCCGTGATGGTTTATTTTCTCTTGGTTTTGAGTTAAATCTCCTAAAATTTCCTTGATATAGGGTTTATCTACATCGGGTTTATCCAACTCTTCATTCAGTTCTTTTGCTAAATCCACACTCAATTCCGAGAAGTTATTGACAAAATTCAATGGGTTTTGTATTTCATGGGCGATACCTGCGGTGAGTTCGCCGAGGCTTGCGAGTTTTTCTTTTTGGATGAGCTGATTTTGGGTGGCTTTGAGTTCAATTAAAGATTGTTCAAGCTCATGTGTGCGGTCCATAACTTGTTTTTCAAGTTCTACTTTCTGCCCTTCAATGAGTTGATTTCGTTCAATCTCTTTTTCCTTAGCAAGTCGTTCATTATCCAATGCTCGTTGTTCATTTTCCTGTTTTAAATGATTGTATCGGATGAAAAGTAGCCAAGCTAAAATAAGTATTAACCAAAGGACAGACGCTACTTCAAAGGTCGAAGAAGAATAATCTTTAAAGCCCATAAAACGTGTTGCTATAACAGGAAAAGAATAAGTAATCATTAAGGGACTTAAACCTGCTATTAAGTATAATTGAAATTTATCTTTTTTTCTAATATACAAGCCTAAAGTTATAAGGATACAAATAGGGAAAAGAACAAGACCAATGAAAAAATGCAAACCCATACGAGCATTGAAAATATGTATTGGAATTCTTATGTTAAAATTTACTAACAAATTAAGTAAAATATTAGAAAATGCAATAGTATTTAACCACAAATCCCATTTTCTATAATTTTCTTTCGTTTTAAAAAATGCCCTTACGAATTGAATTAAGAAAAAAGGTATGAATGCCCATGCAAGACCTAAGTTTGAAACATATTGCAGTAGAGAAGGATGTTCCACAGAAAAATAAGCAGATAGAATATTCCAAAGCCTATTAATACCTAAAAAGAGCGCAAACAGCGCAAAATAGAGATAGGATTTTTCTTTACTAAAGCGATAAAAAAATAAGTTAAAAAACAACGTCATCAAGAGTAAACCAATGATAAAGGCTTCTTGTAAATTTGAAAATTTAAAAATAGTTGAACGCTTATGTTCATAATCTACATAGTGTTTTTGGATTAATTTGTCAGTGCTGTAAATACCGATATTGATTTTAGCATTGGTTATTTTTTCTCGGTAATAGCGTTCATAAATGGATATTTCTTCACCAGAAGATAAAGTAAGCAGTATCGCACTTAAATTTCTGCCGTTCAGATATATTGTTTTAAGACCATCTCGTTTCTCCCATTCTCTTAAAAAACCATTTTGATAATGAGCCCATTCACTGCTATCCGCTTTTTTAACATATATATCCATTAAATCGGCAAAAGAACCAATAGATATTTTTGCCGTCGTTGCCAATGTATTTTTTAACCGATACCGATGCCAAAACGTATGCACATCAGCAGTATCAATGCCCTCTAATTTCAGACCTTTGGTATGAAACAGATTACTAAGCGGTACTTGGCTAACTTCATCAAATGACCATTTACCACCTTTATCTTCCAACACTTGATAATAGGCTGTATCTAATATTTGCTCATACGCTGTATCAGACTTGATGTCAAATACTGGTGTTGGTGGCACTTGTTTTTGTCCAAAACAAATGCTCACAATAAGATTAAAAATGATGAATAATATTAGGCTTCTCATATCAATTGGTTTTAAAAGGTAAAGAAATAATAAACTCTGAGCCGCCCCCCTCATTACTCACTACTTCTAAAGTCCCCCCATGCCCTTTAGTAATAATATCATACGCCAATGAAAGTCCAAGCCCAGTGCCTTGCCCTGTTGGTTTGGTGGTAAAAAATGGTTGGAAGACTTTGGTGCGCACGCTTTCGGGCATACCAGCTCCGTTATCTTTTACTTTTACAATTATCTGATTATCAACTTGTTCGGTAGAGACTAATACTGAGGGGGTATAACTCTCATCATTTGAAAACAGCTTTCGTTGATTCACTGCATAAAAAGCATTATTAATCAAATTCAATAAAACACGCCCAATGTCTTGCGGTATAACTTCAATTTTAGGCAAGTTTTCATCAATAATCAATTTATAATCAGCATTAAAAGTATTGTCTTTTGCTCTTAAACCATGATATGCTAATCTTAAATATTCATCCGCCAGTTTATTGATGTCTGTCAATTCTTTTACACCTGTACTCGCACGGGAGTGTTCAAGCATTCCTTTTACAATACTGCTTGCCCGCTTGCCATGATGGTTTATTTTCTCTTGATTTTGGCTTAAATCTGTTAAGATTTCACCAATATAATCCTTATCTTTTTCGGGTATTTCAACTTTACCAATTTCCTCTTTCAGTTCCTTTGTCAAATCCACACTCAATTCCGAGAAGTTATTGACAAAATTCAAAGGGTTTTGTATTTCGTGGGCAATACCTGCGGTGAGTTCACCGAGAGAAGCGAGTTTTTCAGATTGAATAAGTTGGGCTTGGGTAGATTTAAGTTGCGAAAGTGTATTTTGTATTTTGTCTTTTTGCTCTTGTAAAATTTTATATGCCTTTTGTTTTTGACGGTTGTTGCGGTAAAGCATAAAACCAATAATGGAAAGAATTCCCAATCCTGTAAGCAAGCCATAAGTTCTAATATTGTTTTTGAGTTGAATTTTTTCCTGCTCAACTTCCTGCAAACGAAGTTGGTTTTTAAAGTTTATGGATTGTACCTTTTTAGATTTTTCAATATTTAATAATCCTTCTTTTTCTTGTACAAACAGTTTTAGATATTTATAAGCACTGTCCTTTTTTTTGGTTTTTTCATATGATTTATATAAAAACTCATAACCTTTCATTTTCGTGTCTTTAAAATCTATTGAAGTAGCCAAATCAACGGTCTTATAAGCATAATACTTTACACTATCTTGCTTATCCATTTCATAATACATTTTCGTAAAATCAATATACGACCAACAAATGGCAAATTTGCGATTATTGTAATTTGCATAGGTTAAAGATTCTTTCAGATAGTGTATGGCTTTAGAATATTGCTTGAGACCAATATAGCATTCAGCCAATGTAGATAAAGGATATATTTGACTGTTAGTATTATTAGTGGTTTTTGCATATTTTACTGATTGAAGTGCATATTCCAAGCCCAAATCTGGTTTTCCTAATTCTTTATAACTTGTAGCAATATCATTGTATAAATATAAAAGAGTCAAAGTGTCTTTATATTCCAATGCAGTTGGAAGTGTAGTTTTAGCATAATGAATTGCCAGTTCAAAGTCCTTTGAATAAGATAATATTGCACCAATATTCAAATTGGTGACCATCATTCCATACTTGTCTTTCCTTCTTTCAAAACTTGAAAATACTTTCAGAGATTGCTCTAAAGCATCAACATAATCTCCTCTAATTGCCTTTTCAAAACTTAAATTTGCTTGAACATGGTCTTGCCCAACATTGTCGTTCATTTTAATAAAATAATCATTAAGTTCATTAAGTTTATTTAGTACAATGTTGTTATCTGTAGTTAAAAAATCGAAGTATGAGAATAGAATTTTGCCTTTTTCTGCATCTGATTTGGCAGAATTGTATTTAATTTTAATACTATCGGGTAATGGTTGGCACACCGCACTGCTATATGCAGCACAACACAAAAGTATAAATAAGAGATTTTTCATATCAAATATTGTTTATTGGTAATTGAATGATAAACTCCGAGCCGACCCCCTCAGTATTTTTAAAAGACAAGCAAAACGCCTTTGTAAAGATTAAAAAATAACTTAGTTTTTTGTAAAAAAAGGATTATTTTTGTCAAAAAAATAGAGAAAACATGTCAAAAGATAAAGAAAATTGGCTAAAACAGATTTCAGAAAACCCTAAGCACTATGAAGGTAAATTTGTAATTCACGATGAAAAAAACATCGTTTTTGTTGGTAATACGGTTAAAGAAGCCGATGATTGGCGTAAAAACCAGCAAATACAGTATGCTATTCCATTGCGTTTGTTTTTAGTTCCTTATCACTTTGGCAGTGTTCGCTTGCGTATGCTGAAAATTAAAAGCCTATCTGCTGGTGAATGGACACCGACTTATCCAATTAAATTTATTTTAGACAATGGTTCTCATTTTGAATTGGATATGCTGGTAGATTCTGGTGCAGATATTACATTTATTCCTAAAGCTATTGGCGAACAATTGGGCTTAACTCGGTCACGCCATGAAACAACTTTCACTGCCTATGGCGTGGGCAGTGAAGTGTCGTATTTGGTTAGAGAAATGCCCATCAAAATTGACGATACAGAACTAACAATTAGGCTTTTATGGGGTCAAGACGAAGGCGTAGCGGATATTCTCTTAGGTCGCCTTGATGTTTTTGACCATTTTGACGTTTTTTTTAGTCAAAAAAACAGGCAGGTTAAATTCATTCCTCCTGCTATTATCTAATTGATTATGAGAGGTTTAATTGTATCTTAAACTCTGTACCGACCCCCTCAGTACTTTCGACTTCCAAAGTCCCGCCATGCCCCTTGGTCACAATATCATAAGCTAATGAAAGCCCTAAACCTGTGCCTTGCCCAGTTGGTTTTGTCGTAAAAAAGGGTTGAAAGATTTTAGCTTTAGTGGCTTCGGACATGCCTGTTCCGTTGTCTTTAACCTTTATAATTATCTGATTATCACCTTGTTCGGTAGAGACTAATACTGAGGGGGTGTAACTCACATCATTTGAAAGCAGTTTTCGTTGATTAACTGCATAAAACGCATTATTAATCAAATTCAATAAAACCCGCCCCATATCTTGTGGAATGACTTCTATTTTAGGTAAGTTTTCATCAATAATCAATTCATAATCAGCATTAAACTCTTTGTCCTTTGCTCTCATTCCATGATACGAAAGTCTTAAATATTCATCTGCCAGTTTATTGATGTCTGTCAATTCTTTTACACCCGTACTCGCACGGGAGTGTTCAAGCATTCCTTTTACAATACTGCTGGCCCGCTTGCCATGATGATTAATTTTCTCTTGGTTTTGACTTAAATCTGTAAATAATTCCTCGATATAGACTTTATCTTGTTCGGGTTTTTCGATTTCTTCTTTTAAATCATTTACTAAATCGACGCTCAATTCCGAGAAATTATTGACAAAATTCAAGGGGTTTTGTATTTCATGGGCGATGCCTGCGGTGAGTTCACCAAGAGAGGCGAGTTTTTCGGATTGGATAAGTTGGGTTTGGGTGGATTTGAGGTTGTGTAATGATTTTTCTAATTGCTTTGTCCGAACAGCTACCTTTTCTTCTAAAATCAAATTCTCTCTGCGCAAGGCTTTGCTGCGATATAGTATATACCACCTTATGCTTGCACCAATGAGTAAGGCATAGAAGGCATAAGCCCACGGGGTTTTCCACCAGGGTGGACGAATGGTAAAGGTGTATTCAAAAGGATCACTCCAAACGCCTTCGCTGTTCATGGCTTTTACCTTAAAGGTGTAGTTGCCCTGTGGCAAGTTGCCGTAAGGCGCTTCGTTGCGGTCGGTGAGCGCACTCCAGTTTTGATCCATGCCTTCTAATTTGTATTGGTACTTAACTTTTTTGGGTTGAGCCATTGTAATACCGATAAAATGAAAGGTTATGTAATTGTTGTTATAAGCCAAACTTAAATGTTCGGGCAAATTATACCAGGGTGATAAACCATCAAACCTAAAATTGCCCACCTTTACGCCATTGCCTAAGGTAAGGGTGGTATCTTTTACAAAGAAATTGTTTTGGCTTCCTTTCTCTTTTGCAGAAGCGGATTGAAGCGCCGATGATGTTAAATTTGCCCAAGCAATGTTTTGATTGAACAAGGCAATACCGTTTAATTGAATGTTTGGCGCAACTGAGGCAATTTCTTTGCCTGTTGGCGGATGATAAGCGGTTAACCGATCGTTTGCCCCAATCCAGATGGTTCCGTCTTTGGCTTCACATAGCGCATTCGGATTGCAGCCTATCCCCAAAAAGCCGTCTTCATACGTGTAGTTTTTAAAAAAAACATCACCGGCTTTTAGCTGACCGGACTTAACTTTTTGGGTAAACTCAGCCAACTTACGCTGACTCAACATACTTAACCCAAAACGGGTACCGAACCAAAGATTTCCGCTTTTGTCTTCCAGAATACTCAAAACAACATTATTGGAGAGCCCTTCTTTTTCGGTAAAATGTGTAAAGGAAGTTCCATCCCGACTAAGTCGGGATACGCCTCCGCCCCCTGTACCGAACCAAATATTGCCACTTTTGTCTTCCAGGATACTCTTAACCTCATTATTAGAAATGCCTTGCGCTTCGGTAAAATGCGTAAAGAACTTTCCATCGTATTTTGATACGCCACCACCATAAGTACCGAACCAAATATTGCCACTTTTGTCTTCCAGGATACTATGAACGATATTATTGGAGAGGCCTTGCGCTTCGGTAAAATGGGTAAAGGACTTTCCATCCCGACTAAGTCGGGATACGCCACCACCCCCTGTACCGAACCAAAGATTTCCACTTTTGTCTTCCAGAATACTCCGAACATAATTATTGGAGAGGCCTTCTTTTTCGGTAAAATGTATAAAGGAAGTTCCATCGTATTTAGATACGCCTCCACCCCAAGTACCGAACCAAAGATTTCCGCTTTTGTCTTCCAAGATACTCCAAACAACATTATTGGAGAGTCCTTGCGCTTCGGTAAAATGCGTAAAGGAAGTTCCATCTCGACTAAGTCGAGATACACCACCACCCTCTATACCGAACCAAAGATTTCCACTTTTGTCTTCCAAGATACTCAAAACATTATCATTAGATACGCCTTGCGCTTTGGTAAAATGCTTAAAGGAAGCTCCATCCCGACTAAGTTGGGATACGCCACCAAGATAAGTACCGAACCAAAGATTTCCACTTTTGTCTTCCAAGATACTCCAAACCTCATTATTGGAGAGGCCTTGCGCTTCGGTAAAATGCGTAAAGAACTTTCCATCGCGACTAAGTCGGGATACGCCTCCACCCTCTGTACTCAACCAAAGATTTCCACTTTTGTCTTCCAGAATACTCCAAATATCATTATGGGGGAGGCCTTGGGCTTTGGTAAAATGCGTAAAGAACTTTCCATCGCGACTAAGTCGGGATACGCCTCCACCCTTTGTACCGAACCAAAGATTCCCACTTTTGTCTTCTAGGATACATCTAACAATATTCTTGGAGAGGCCTTGCACTTCGGTAAAATGCGTAAAGGACGTTCCATCGTATTTAGATACGCCACCAGAAGTACCAAACCAAAGATTTCCACTTTTGTCTTCCAGAATACTCCAAATATCATTATGGGGCAGGCCTTGGGCTTTGGTAAATTGCGTAAAAGAAATACCATCCCGACTAAGTCGGAATACGCCTTCTCCCCCTGTACCGAACCAAAGATTTCCACTTTTGTCTTCCAGGATACTCCAAACATAATTATTGGAGAAGCCTTGGGCTTTGGTAAAATGCGTAAAGAACTTTCCATCGCCACTAAGTTGGGATACGCCACCACCATCTGTACCGAACCAAATATTTCCACTTTTGTCTTCCAGGATACTCGTAACATAATTATTGGAGAGGCCTTGCGCTTCGGTAAAATGCGTAAAGAATTTTCCATCGTATTTCGATACGCCTCCACCATAAGTGCCGAACCAAATATTTCCGCTTTTGTCTTGTACCATACAGCTTACATGACCGTGTTTTAGCCCTTGCAGTTTGCTAAAAAAGCTAAAGCTGGCGGGGTTTTGGTCTTTAACCAAAGCGTCTTTTGCGATGACCACTTCGGGTATTCCCGCTGCAAAAGGGCGGTTAATGGCGGGTACAGTTTTGGGTAATAAAAAAGTGTCTTGCCCGGGTATGCACACTCTTGGTGTACCGGCTAAAACAATTTTCGGTTTTCCTACCGGGTGTACGTTTGTATTGGTAGACAGCACTTTTGGCGTGCCTGCTTTTACCTTTTTTAATTTGCGCTCATCGACAACAACTACCTTGGGTGGCGTTACGCTGTCATTTGATACAATGTAGCAGGTGGCAGCCATTACTTTTGGTGCAAAGGTAGCGGGGTATTCCTGCTCCTTATGTTGGGTGCATGAAAAAAAGCAAAATCCGGTAATAAAAAGTACCGCCTGAAATAGGTTTTTCGTTGTCATTCGTTTTAAAATTAAATTTATTACGAGGATAGAAAAAGCAGAAAATATTTTCTTACTTATTTTCATGCTCATTGATTAGGTATTTGAATAATAAATGTCGTTCCCTCATTTTCTGCAACTTCTACTTCCAAAGTGCCACCATGCCCTTTCGTCACAATGTCATACGCCAATGAAAGTCCAAGACCCGTCCCTTGCCCCGTCGGTTTTGTCGTAAAAAAGGGTTGAAAAACTTTGGCTTTAGTGGCTTCCGACATACCGATGCCGTTGTCTTTGACTTTTATATTGATTTGGTTTTCAATCTGTTGAGTGGAGACTACAACTGAGGGGGTATAACTTGCCAGAAGTTCTAAACTTGCGGCAAGTTTTTGACGCTCGTGAACGGCATAAAACGCATTATTAATCAAATTCAATAAAACCCGCCCCATATCTTGCGGAATGACTTCAATTTTAGGCAAGTTTTTATCAAAATCTGTTGTGAAATCAGCATTAAACTCTTTGTCCTTTGCTCTCATACCATAATAGGAAAGCCTTAAATATTCATCTGCCAGTTTATTGATGTCTGTCAATTCTTTTACACCCGTACTCGCACGGGAGTGTTCAAGCATTCCTTTTACAATACTGCTTGCACGCTTGCCGTGATGGTTTATTTTCTCTTGGTTTTGACTTAAATCATCGAATAATTCGCCGATATATTCTTTGTCTTGCGTGGGTTTTTCGATTTCATCTTTTAAATCTTTTACCAAATCCACGCTCAATTCCGAGAAGTTATTGACAAAATTCAAGGGATTTTGTATCTCGTGGGCGATGCCAGCGGTGAGTTCACCCAATGAGGCAAGTTTTTCGGATTGGATGAGTTGGTTTTGAGTGGCTTTAAGTTCTTTTAGAGATTGGCTGAGTTCTGCGGTGCGTTCTTTCACTTCCTTTTCGAGTTGCACTTTTTGTTGAGCAATTAACCTATTTCGCTCTATTTCCTGTTCTTTTTCTAACTTTTCTTTTGCAAGTGTCTCGTCCGTTATGCGCTTTTGCAATTGCTGATAACGCTGTAATAAGCTCCAAGAAAGGAATATAAGCAACCATACCAATCCAATCTGTTCTAATACGGAAAACCTATTGTTTGACCATACCCATTTCAGTAAAGAGGGCATGGTCATTCCGTTGTATTCATTTAAAACCGTAAATAATACAACAAAAGATGGAATGCTCATGATGCAAATAATTGGTAAAGTCGCCACTATTGGCAACCTGACCACTTTCAAACCAGAACGTAAAAATAATATAAAGGTGATAATGAAGAAAATCAAGACTATTGCAGGACCCAGTAAATCTTCATACTTAAATGGAAGAATATTCTTTTCTCGCAAAATACGGAAAATGACAAAGTAAATACTTAGTCCAACAAGGTATTTATCCCACCTCGGAAAATGTTTAAATGTTTCAAGGAAATAACGTAGAAAATGTATCAAGAAAAAGAAAAAAAGCATATTACATATATCCGCTAAATAACACTTCACTATGGGATTTTCCCTAAAAAAAACATCGTTAGCCCAAAGAAAACGAGAAAACCCTCTAAAAAAAAGGGTTAAGGAAAAAAACAGGTAAACATATCCACGGACGATGATGAAAAAATATAAATTAAAAAGAGCCGCCAAAAGAAAGAATCCAAATAAAAAAGAAGGGAGAATAGATGACTCATTTTCAGCATAATATTTTTGTATAGCTTTATCCGTAAAGCCAAAATTTATCTGCAAGTAGTCGGGCGTATTAATAGAGTAGTCAAAATTATTTCGTTCATAGAACAATAATTCTTCTCCCGGTTGTATTGTATAAATAACTGTTGCGGTGCGTTTAAGGTCATCCCGTTTACTCCAAGGTACAGTTGTTCCAGTTTTTTTATGGTTCCATTTTCCATCTGAACCAAGTGTATAAAAATCAGCATAAGTTACATCTTTCGGTATTATTATCCTTACTTCATGCTTCAGGGCGTTTTTAAAACGATAACGCATCCAATAGGTGTATATGGAATAGTCAACGCTTAATATCCCTGTGGTTTTGGTTGTATTGGCATGAAACTTATCGGCTATGGGCGAACGGCTCACTTCATCAATTGTCCACTTGCCTTCACTATCTTCAAGCATTTGCCAGTAAGCATCGTCAAGCCTTATAGATACTGCGGTATCGCTTTTTATTTCATATACTGACGGAAAAGGAATTTGCCCTGCAAGGTCTTGCAAAAAAGTGAGGCAATAGAGGAGAACTATCCATTGTATTATTTTCATCGTTATATGGTTTTTTATAAAGGTAATTGAATAATAAACACCGACCCAATCCCTTCAGTTGAAGTCACTTCCAAACTCCCTCCATGCCCTTTTGTCACAATATCATACGCCAATGAAAGCCCTAAACCTGTGCCTTGCCCTGTCGGTTTTGTGGTAAAAAAAGGTTGAAAGACTTTAACGCACACGCTTTCAGGCATACCTATGCCGTTGTCTTTTACTTTTATAACTATTTGGTTGTCAATATGTTGTGTAGTCACGGATACTGCGGGGGTATAACTTTCGGAAAGTTTCAAACTTTCCGAAAGTTGTTGCTTACGCTGATGAACCGCATAAAACGCATTATTAATCAAATTCAATAAAACACGCCCCATATCCTGCGGAATAACTTCTATTTTAGGTAGATTTTCATCAAAATCTGTTTTAAAATCAGCATTGAAATCTTTATCCTTCGCTCTTAAACCATGATAGGAAAGCCGCAAATATTCATCCGCCAATTTATTAATATCGGTCAATTCTCTTATGCCTGTGCTTGCTCTCGAATGTTCAAGCATCGCTTTCACAATGCTGCTTGCTCGCTTGCCATGCAGGTTAATTTTCTCTAAATTTGATTTAATATCG
>JANPGW010000324.1:0-6214 GCA_031424115.1 Saprospiraceae bacterium
CGATATTAAATCAAATTTAGAGAAAATTAACCTGCATGGCAAGCGAGCAAGCAGCATTGTGAAAGCGATGCTTGAACATTCGAGAGCAAGCACAGGCATAAGAGAATTGACCGATATTAATAAATTGGCGGATGAATATTTACGCTTGGCGTATCATGGTTTAAGAGCTAAAGACAAGGATTTTAATGCTGATTTTAAAACAGAATTTGATGAAAACTTACCTAAAATAGAAGTGATTCCACAGGATATTGGGCGCGTTTTATTGAATTTGATAAATAATGCGTTTTATGCTGTTAATGAACGAGCTCATCAAATACGTTTGGGAAACTTTGAAAGTTTCCCGAACGTGGGAAGCAGGGAAAACTACACCCCCTCAGTACATGTCACTACACAACAGATTGTCCGAAAGGACTCCTTTGGAGACAATCAAATAATTATAAAAATAAAAGACAACGGAATCGGTATGTCCGAAGCAACAAAAGCCAAAGTTTTTCAACCATTTTTTACCACAAAACCAACTGGGCAAGGTACAGGTTTAGGACTTTCACTCGCCTATGATATTGTGACAAAAGGGCATGGGGGGACTTTAGAAATGAAGAGTACTGAGGGGGTCGGCTCTGAGTTTATTATTACTTTATCTTTAAAAACCAATGGATGATGAAAACTTTATCTTTGATATTCTCATTTGCGCTTACATCAAGCTTTTGTTTTTCGCAAAACAATAGGTTTGAGAGTTTAAAACACGCATTGGCAACCGCTACACAGGATACTGTGCGAGTGTATAAAATGATAGATTTAATTTGGTTTTATCGCTATAATAATCCGGATTCTGCACTTTATTATAGTCAAAAAGCTATTGAATTAGCGCATAAAATTGGGTCAAAAGATGGAGAAATAAAAGCGACTGGGTTTACTGCACTGGTTTGGCAAGGTATGGGCAATTTGCCAAAATCGTTGGAAGCAGGGTTCAAATCTTTGAATATTGCTGAAGATAATCATATTGAAACCGAAACAAAGGCTATTCCGTTAGGCAATATTGCTTATGCTTATTTTGATTTAGAAGATTATCCCAAAGCCATGTTTTATTTTAAAAAAATGAAACAGCTGAGTGATAATCTCCGAGGCTCTTCAGCAGCAGCAGCATTTGCAAACATGGGAATCGGTATTGTGTATGAGAAAACGAACCAATTGGATTCTGCTTTATATTATTTGCAACAAGGTATTCATTATTTCAAAAAATCTACTATGAACACCGACCCTCATTGTTACAGAAGTTTAGGCGATACTTATTTTAAATTAGGCAATCATCCACTTGCGCTGTTTTATTATAAAGAAAGCCTTAAAATGGCTGTAATTAATGAAGATTACAGAAGCAGTTCGCTCAGTAATTCCCTAATTGCTCAATTTTATAAAAATACAAACAAGCCAGATTCGAGTATTTATTACGCCAAAATTGGTCTCGCAGAAGGTGAAAAAGGCAATCAAAAAGTCGGTATTTTAGAAGCCGCCACATTGTTGTCCGAACTTTATGAAAGAAAAGACACGAAAGAGGCATTTCGATATTTTAAAATAGCGACCGCAGCCAAAGAAGGGTTGTTTGGTTCCGGCAATATGAAAGCTATTCAAGCAATGGTTGCTCAAGAAGAAGAACGACGCAATGCTATTGAAGCGGAAAGAGTTGCTCATCAAAATCAATTAAAGCAGTATTTATTGTTTGGTGGATTGGCATTATTGCTGCTTATCGCTTTCTTTTTGTATCGCAATAACCTTCAAAAACAAAAAGCCAATGCAGTATTACAAGGTAAAAATGATGAAATAAACCTCCAAAAAGACAAAGTCGAAAAAGCACTGACTGAACTCAAAGCCACCCAAACCCAACTCATTCAATCTGAAAAACTCGCTTCCCTCGGTGAACTCACCGCGGGCATCGCCCATGAAATACAAAATCCCTTGAATTTTGTCAATAACTTCTCGGAGTTGAGTGTGGATTTGACAAAGGAACTGAAAGAGGAAATTGGTAAAGTTGAAATACCCGAAAAAGATAAGGATTATATTGGTGAAATCTTAACAGATTTAAGCCAAAATCAAGAGAAAATAAACCATCATGGCAAGCGAGCAAGTAGCATTGTGAAAGGTATGCTTGAACATTCAAGAGCGAGTTCAGGTGTAAAAGAACCGACCGATATTAATAAATTGGCGGATGAATATTTGAGATTAAGCTATCATGGAATGAGAGCAAAGGACAAAGAATTTAATGCTGATTATGAATTGATTATTGATGAAAACTTGCCTAAAATAGAAGTTATTCCGCAAGATATTGGAAGAGTTTTATTGAATTTGATTAATAATGCGTTTTATGCGGTGAATCAACGAAAGCTGCTTTCAAACGATGAAAGTTATACCCCCTCAGTATCTGTCACTACCCACTACTCGGCTCCCCCTTTGGGGGCGGGGGGGGCTTCAATAATCATAAAAGTTAAAGACAACGGCATCGGTATGTCCGAAGCGACAAAAGCCAAAATCTTTCAACCCTTTTTCACCACCAAACCAACCGGGCAAGGCACAGGTTTAGGGCTTTCCTTAGCTTATGATATTGTGACGAAAGGGCATGGTGGGACTTTAGAAGTATTTTCTACTGTCACGCCAGCGCGTGATGGCGCAGAAGGCGATAAGGGGGTGGGTTCGGAATTTATTCTCAAATTGCCGTTTTAATAAATTCCATATTTACAATTTATTGCAAATATGGAATTTGATTCCATAAAATGCGTATGTTTGCAAAAATGGAATTGATATGATAAATAGATTAATATTGCCAGAAGCACAACAAGCACTCACACAATTTAGGGCTTTGTGCCTTACTGGACCTCGACAAAGTGGCAAAACGACTTTGAGCAAGGTCTTATTTGAAGGGAAACCGTATGTAAATTTTGAAAATCCAACCGTCCAGTTTGAGGCAGAACAAAATCCAGAAGCCTTCTTAAAACAATTTCTGAACGGAGCTATTTTTGATGAAGTGCAAAGGGTACCGCATATTTTTAGGTATTTACAAGAAATATTAGATAACAATACCAAGCGGGGGCAATTCATTCTGACTGGCTCAAATAATTTTTTATTGCAAGAACAAGTTTCGCAATCTTTGGCTGGCAGAGCTGGTTATTTATCTCTTTTACCGCTAAGTTATGCCGAATTGGTTGAGGCTAAATTGGTTGATAACAATATAAATAAGCTGATACTTACGGGTGGCTACCCCGAAATTTGGAATGAAAAACTGCTACCAAATACATGGATGAATAGCTATGTGCAGACCTATGTACAGCGTGATGTGCGGCTTTTGCGTAATATTACCAACTTAGCTGCCTTTACGCGATTTATATATTTATGTGCCAATTATGCAGGGCAGATACTCAACAGAGATGATTTGGCAAAGAAAACGGGCGTGGATACCAAAACCATTTTGGCGTGGTTGGGTTTGTTAGAAAACTCTTATATTCTTTTTCAATTACAGCCGTGGTATAATAATTTGAATAAAAGAATCGTAAAAAGCCCCAAACTTTATTTTTATGATACTGGTTTGTTATGCTTTTTGTTGGGTATTAAAACCGAAGCTATTTTACAAAAAAATGCCGCCTACGGTGCAATTTTTGAAAATTGGGTAATTTTGGAAATACGAAAAAACAACTTTAATAATGCCCAAAATGAAGGAATGTATTATTTTAGAGATAGTGCAGGTAATGAAGTTGATTTGATTTTAGAAAGAGAAGGCGAACCCGTAGCGATTGAAATAAAATCAAGCAAAAAAGTAGATGATAATATGCTAAGAGGCTTGAAATATTGGCAAAAACTCCAAGCGCACAGTCAATGTATAGTGCTGCACGGCGGAGAAGAACATAAGATTCTGAATGAACAAATGAGTATATTGCCTTATACAGAAGTATCTAATCTGTAAAAACCCTTGAAAGTACTGAGGGGGTTGGCTCGGAGTTTATTATTACTTTACCTTTTAAAACAACTGGATGATGAAGAAATCAATTATAATAGCTTTATTCTCGTTGGCCTGCCATCTTAGTTTTGCTCAACTTGCTCAAGACAAGCAGGAGAAAGTTACATTACTTAAACAACAAATAAACTTAGCAAAAGAGGATACGGCTAAGGTAAAATTACTTTTAGAACTTAGCTCTCAATATACTTTCATTCTAAACGATTCGTCGATTTTATATACCGAACAGGCTATAGAACTTTCAAGAAAAATCAACGATAAAAAGGGCGAAATAGCTGGGTTACGGAAAATGACTGGGGCTTATTCAATACAAGGTGATTTTATAAAGGGAATATATTATGGCTTTCAAAATTTAGAGTGCAGTAAAAAATTACAGGATTCAGCACTTATCTCATTTGCCCATATTTATTTATTGATTTGTTATCTGGAGCAAGAAGATTACAAAGAAGCATTAAAATATGGCTATCAAGCTTTGAACGCTTCAAAAAAAATGTCCTTGAGTACAGAACTTGGTTTTTCATTGGGTTTTCTTGGCTTTGTCTATGAAAAAATGAATCAATTAGATTCGGCTCTTTATTATTCAGAGAGATCTTTTGAGATTATGAAAAGCTGGCCTGGTATGTATTTGGTAGTTGGTAACGTTTATGCAAAACAACAAAAATATGACTTAGGACTGAAATATTATAAACAAGGACTCCAAATCGTCAAAGATGGTAATCATAATATAGATGTAATAGATATTTGCAACAAACTATCTATACTTTATGAAAATAAAGGCAAAAGAGATTCCGCAATTTATTATGCCCATCAATCCTTACAAACCGAAGGTATTCAATTTTATCCTGGAGGAGAAGTAATTGCTAAGTTACAACTGGCTCATTTGTACGAATTAGCATCTTTGAAAGACAGCACTATTTATTATTTAAAAGCAGCAGAAGTTTTAAGAAGCAAATTATTCGACAAGCAAAAAATCAAAGAGGCACAAAGTTTTGTTTTTAATAAAACCATTGAAGAACAAAAACTCGCCGCACAAACGCGGGAAAATCAAAATAAAACAAGAGCTACTGTTTTGGGGATAATTATTATGGTTTCCATATTAGTGACCCTTATTTTGTGGCGCAATAACCAACACAAACAGAAAGCTAATAAATTACTTTTTCGCCAAAAAGAAGAAATCAATTTTCAAAGAGAAAAAGTTGAAAAAGCGTATTCAGAACTTGCTAAAACGCATGAAATACTTAAAGCCACTCAAACCCAACTCATCCAAAAAGAAAAACTCGCCAGCCTCGGCGAACTCACCGCAGGCATCGCCCATGAAATACAAAACCCTTTGAATTTCGTCAATAATTTCTCGGAATTGAGCGTGGATTTAGCTAAAGAATTAAAAGAAGAAATTGATAAAGTTGAAATTCCAAAAAAAGATAAAGATTATATCGGTGAAATATTGACTGATTTAAGTCAAAACCAAGAGAAAATCAACCATCACGGCAAACGAGCAAGCAGCATTGTGAAAGGGATGCTTGAACATTCCCGTGCGAGTACAGGCGTGAGAGAATTGACCGATATTAATAAATTAGCGGATGAATATTTAAGGCTTTCCTATCATGGCATGAGAGCAAAAGACAATACTTTTAATGCTGATTTTACTACAGATTTTGATGAAAACTTGCCTAAAATCGAGGTCATTCCACAAGATATGGGGCGTGTTTTATTGAATTTGATAAATAATGCGTTTTATGCGGTGAATCAACGGAAGCAAGATGTCATTGCGAGGAACGAAGCAATCTCAAATTATACCCCCTCAGTATCAGTCTCTACCGAACAAGTTGATAATCAGATAATTATAAAAGTAAAAGACAATGGAACAGGAATGACCAAAAGTGTTAGAGCGAAAGTCTTTCAACCTTTTTTCACAACCAAGCCAACGGGGCAAGGGACAGGTTTAGGGCTTTCACTCGCCTATGATATTGTGATGAAAGGGCATGGTGGGACATTAGAAGTTGAATCAACTGAGGGGGTAGGTTCAGAGTTTATTTTTCAGTTACCAATTGCCTGAATCACAGATTTTTGATTTTTAAAAAATATTTAAAACTCTATTAAAGATAATCATGAAAGTTAAATTAATTTTTGTTTGGTTTTTCACTTTAATTAATAGTGTGGTGGTTATGACTCAAAACCATCCGAATAAATATATTGATAGTTTATTTAACCTATCAC
>JANPGW010000325.1:0-2207 GCA_031424115.1 Saprospiraceae bacterium
ATTTAGCCAATTGGGCAGTCCCGGGCAAACCGCTTTTGGGCGTCGGTGGTGCTATGGATTTGGCCTCGGGTGCCAAAAGGCTCATCGTGACATTGACTCATGCCGATCCGGATGGTACGTCAAAAGTAGTTCCGAAATGTACTTTGCCTTTGACTGCTATTGGTGTGGTGGATATGGTTATCACCGATTTAGCCGTTTTCAATTATCAAGAGGGCAAATTAACATTAATTGAATTGATGCCGGGCGTCACTTTGGAAGAAGTGCGGGCAAAGACAAAAGCGAAATTCGTTGAAAAATTGAATTGAGTGTATATCGTTTGACAAACCTGCGAGGTTTTAAAAACCGCGCAGGTTTAGCGGTGAAAAAGTATTTCAAATAAACCCTTTCAAAAACAAATCCTAAAAACCGTTTCCGCTCCTGATTTTAACGAAAAACCATACTTGTGATGGGTCAAAATATCTCTGATGAGCGTCAAACCGATACCTTGACCGTTGGGCTTGGAGGTGTAAAAAGGCGAAAAAAGTAAGGATTCTTTTTCTTTGGGTATGCCTTTTCCGTTGTCAACAATGTCGATTTGCCTATTAGCGGCATCGGTTTTGAAACGAATGACGCCGTTCGGGTGCTCAATAGCTTCAATCGCATTTTTGATGATATTGATTAAAACCTGCTCCATTTGCCCCATATCTGCATCAATAATAATTTCAGAAGGGGAAAGCTCATATTTAAAAACAATCTGCTTTTCTTTAGCTTTAAATTCCATCAAAGAGCCTACTTTTTTAATCAATGTATTCAAGTCGAAAGTCTCTTTTCGAGGTTCGGGCAGCCGTATGACATCCGCAAAATTGCGCATAAAATGATTGAGGTGGTCATTCCGCTCCATCGCCACTTTGAGAGCATGGGCAACCTCTGGGTCTTGTTCCATCTGATAACTGGTGTCCAAAATTGAATTGACCGCCCCGATGGAGTTATTGACCTCATGTGCCATCATCCGAATCACCTTGCCATACGACTGTTTTTCGGCATCCAAAATCTCCAAAGTCAGTTCTTCAATCATCACAAACGACCGGACAAAACCGCGGTCAATGAATTCTGCTTTCTGAATTTTGAATTTTTTGACCCCCTCAGTATGCAGCGTTTGAGACACCCCTTTTTTCATATTTTTAATAAAATCAAGAAAAGAAGTTTGGGCTGAAGGCGAAATCATTTCTTTCGCTTTGGGATTCATAGCGGTAATATTGCCATCAAAATCCAAAATCACAATACCGGTAGGCGACGTTTGAATCAGTTTATCCAAAAAAAAATGTTGTTCCTGTTGCAACGTCCGCTCAGTGCGCAGTTGGTCAATCATGGCATTATACACTTTGATGAGTTCATCCATTTCATACTTGCCGGTTTGGGCAAATTTTATATTAAAATCCTTATCCCGCAACGCATCAATACCGGTCATCAACAAGTTCAATGGCGCAATCAATTCGGTATAAAGGGACCAACAAATCATCAACGACAGGATGATAAAAAATTCGGAAGCAATAAAAAGCAATTTGTTTTCTTTGAAAATCAAGAACGACAAAGCAATTGTCACGCTGTGAATGACAATGATGAAGGCTATAAACTTGGTTTGAATTTTCAACATGTTAAAAATAAAAATTTAACATTAACATTTGTTTTTATACAAAAAACTTGACTTTCTCCTTTTAATACCCCAACTTTGATACATCTATAGGGGCTATCAACCCCGTGATTCAGAAGAACAAAGTAACTGAATCAATGAAAATAAGCCGAAGGTCGCCGATGCCACTTTCGGCTTTTTGCATCCCGAAAAGAACCATTATACTGAGGGGGGGCTATTCGTCATCATTATACGGAATATCGAATTTTTCTAACCGCCGATACAGAGCAGAACGGGTCAAACCCAATGATTTCGCTACGCGGGTTATCTTCCCTTTATGAAAATCCATCGCCCGTTTTATCATTTGCACTTCCATTTCCTCTAATGTCATGATACCCACTTCGGGTAGGGTAGCGACTGCCCCATTGGCTCGCGATGCTGAAGGCGTGTATTGTGCCTGAAAATCAATGAGTTGCAATGTCTCGGCGGTATTCGTTAAAACCGTTCTTTCCACCAAATTTTTCAATTGTCGAATATTACCCGGCAAGGGTAACGCTTTTAACCAAGATATTGCGTCTTTCGTAATATTTAAAGGGCG
>JANPGW010000326.1:0-43545 GCA_031424115.1 Saprospiraceae bacterium
CAAAAAAACAATGGGAACTTGTTCTCCCCAAAAAACAACCGAAACTTGTTCCAAAAAAAACATGGTGAATAACAAATTGACCCGCTGTTGGGGCATCGCCCCTAAAGTTCGGTAGAAAATTGGAAATGTTATGCCTCTATCGCGGCATAGCCGTAGAACAACTTAAATCTTCTGCGGCTATGCCGCGATACAAATTATACTTTTTCGGTGACTCTACCGAACTTTAGGGGCGATGCCCCAATCACTTGAGAATTTGTTATGCACTCAAAAACATTGACATCTCGCGCATAAAAAATTACTGGAATGCCAAACGCATAATTTTTCCAACTGTCATTTGAGAATAAAAAAATTATATTTCGGCATACAAATATATTCGTGGCTTTTTTTATTTTCGCACGAATTGTGAATAAGGCAATCATGTTTTTTCCACAATATTCCTTTGTTTTTTTTTCATATTTTTTTATTCATACGGAACAAGTTCCGCACTACACTACACAAGTAACTATGAAAACTTATTACAGACGCCGATTACCTCACCTTCATCCCATTGGTGCCACTTTCTTTATCACTTGGCGATTATACGGTTCTCTACCGAATTCAGTCGTGCAACAATTATCACAAGAACACACAGACGAAGTACAAAGACTTTCTTCTCAAAATCTTCCGTTTTATGATTATGAAGAAAAACTACACCTGTTGCGATTCCGCTATTTCCTAAAATTTGACAAAGCGCTTGATAGTGCTACTTACAAGGAGTCTCCACATTATCTGCTCCAGCCTGAGGTGGCGACCATCGTCAAGAATTGTGTTGATGCTTATGATGGCTTGTGGTATCATCTTTATGCGCTTTGCATCATGTCCAATCATGTACATGCCGTTATGGATTTTTCAGCCCAATTAAGAAATGAGCATCTCTCTCCTTTCGATGCATTGCAATACAAACAATTGTGGCAAGTAATGAAACACATAAAAGGTGCCAGTGCCGTTCAAATCAATCAATTGCTCAATCGCCAAGGTCGATTTTGGCAAGAAGAATCTTATGATCGATATATTCGAAACCCCGACCATTTGAGTAATGCCATCCGATACACCTATATGAATCCAGTGAAAGCCGGCATATGTAAAAATTGGCAAGATTATCCTTTTACATACGTCAAGACGTAGCGCGGAACTTGTTCCGAATAAAAAAAACGAAGTGCCAACCTTGTTCTAAATAATAATAATATACAATATATAATTTTTCAGTTAAAACAAGTTTATTCGTATTGGATATTTTTTTTGACAGAACCTTTTGTTTCAGGTGATTATTTTAAGTCGGAACAAGTTCCGTTCTGCATTTTTTTTTGTTCAGGCGGAACAAGTTCCACACTACGAATTATCTTTGCAGTCCAAAATGCTTGATGATTTAAGATTGTTGTTTAAAAAAAATACAACATGATTCAAAAAGAGCAACTTTTTCAACATAAAATATTGACAATCAAATACATACACCATGTTTGAAAGTTTGAATGAAAGATTGGATTCCGCCTTTAAGGTATTAAAAGGGGAGAACAAACTAACGGAGCTGAACATTGCTCAAGCCATCAAAGATATCCGTCGAGCTCTTGTAGAAGCGGATGTGAACTATAAAATTGCCAAGGAATTCACCGATAAAATCAAAGATCGGGCATTAGGAACGGATAACGTGCTGAAAAACGTCCGCCCGGGTGAGTTGATGATTAAAATCGTGAACGACGAATTGACTGAACTCATGGGTGGTCAATCGGCGGGTATCAACCTCAAAGGCACGCCAACAGTGATTTTGATTGCCGGTTTGCAAGGCTCGGGTAAAACGACTTTCACGGGCAAATTAGCTTATCATTTGAAAACCAAACGCAACAAACGCCCTATGGTAGTGGCGTGTGATGTATATCGTCCGGCAGCGATTGATCAGTTGACGGTTTTGGCCGGGCAAGTGGGTGTGCCGATTTATAAAGACCTCGAAAGCAAAAACCCCGTACAAATAGCGCTCAATGCCATCGTAGAAGCCAAAAAGCAGGGCTGTGATGTGGTGATTGTGGATACAGCGGGACGTTTAGCAATAGACGAAGAGATGATGACCGAAATCACAAAAGTGAGAGACGCCATTTCACCCAATGAAACGCTTTTCGTTGTTGACTCCATGACGGGTCAAGATGCAGTGAATACCGCGAAAGCCTTCAATGACCGATTGAATTTTGACGGTGTAGTTTTGACCAAATTAGATGGCGATACGCGCGGTGGTGCGGCGCTTTCGGTGAAATATACAGTCGGAAAGCCTATCAAATTTGTTTCGATGGGTGAAAAAATGGATACCCTCGATGTATTTTATCCGGAAAGGATGGCGCAACGGATACTCGGCATGGGTGACATTGTATCCCTTGTTGAGCGTGCACAGGAACAATTTGATGAAGCCGAAGCTAAGCGGATTGAAGCCAAAATCAAGAAAAATAAATTTGATTACAATGACTTCATGAGCCAAATTGAACAAATCAAAAAAATGGGAGACATCAAGTCATTGATCAATATGATTCCCGGCATTGGTAAAGCAATGAAAGATATTGATATTGACAACTCGGCGTATGTCAAAATCCAATGCATCATTCAATCCATGACACCGAAAGAGCGGGCAAGCCCGGAATTGATGAACCTCAGTCGCAAAAAACGCATCGCTCGAGGAAGTGGAAAAACGCTTGACGAAATCAACCAATTCGTTAAGCAATTCGAGCAAATGAGTAAAATGATGCATCAATTCACAACGGGTAAGATGCCGGGGATGCCGGGTGGAATGCCTATGAAAGGTGGGTTTAGAAAATAGAGTTACTGTAAAGACTATCTGAAATTCATTATATTATATGATGCCGCCTTCGTTTTCACTGCAAAACGAAGGCGGCTTTCTTTTTTTTTGATTTATCTAAAATTGAAAAAAATTATAAGATACCATAAAATGCTGATTGACATAACACTACATATATATAAATAAAATATTGATATTTATTTAAAATTATTTTTTACAAATCACATACCCCGATTACACGTTTTTCGTTTTTGTGGTGTCTTATTTGTAACCTATTTGAGTAATAAACTATATTTTATAACTTTTTAACTCATTTCAAAATATCAATACATTGCTTCAATTAGTTGAAATGCAATATTGATATTATAACAAAAACGTATTTTAAAATGAAAAAACTATTTTTTGTATTCCTAACCATTTCATCACTTTTTATTATTTCATGTGGCAAAAATGAAGAAACTCAAGCCACTTTCGAATTGCGCTTAACGGATGGGCCCGCAGCCTTTCAGGAAGTTCTGATTGATGTAGTAGGCGCCGAAGTACACGTTAATAAAGACACTGCCAGCAACAATGGTTGGCAAGCGCTCACCATTACAAAAGGTGTTTACGATGTTTTGAAATTGAACAATGGCACAGATTTGCTTTTAGGTACAACAAAATTGCCTTTGGGTGATATTTCTGAAATCCGTTTGATTTTGGGCGATAACAACTCCGTGAAAGTGGATGGAAAAACATTCCCGTTGGTCATTGGTAGTTCAGACAAATCCGGTTTGAAATTGAAATTTGTAAAAAAACTCGTAGCGGGTGTGTCATATAAAGCTACTATGGATTTTGATGCCGCTAAATCTATCCGAGAAATCAAAAAAGGCAGCGAGTATAGAATGAAACCGGTGTTACGCGTGTTCACTGAAGCTGAAAACGGCAGTATCAGAGGTGAAATAGCTGCCCCAAATTGCAAAACTGTTGTTTATGCTATTCAAGGAACAGATACTTTAACGTCTGCTTTCCCATCAACATTGGGTCGTTATGTATTACAAGGGCTTAATACTGGTACTTATAAAGTAGCGGTGGTAGGCGAAACATGTGGCATGAAAGCTGTTGAGAACGTAAAAGTTGAAACAGGTAAAGCTACTAACCTTGATAAAGTTCAATTCTAAATTTCTTTTTGGGTTGAAAAAAATTAAAAGCACCCTCTCAGTATGCCGATACTGAGGGGGTGCTTTTTTTATTAAAAATCCTTTTTTAAACCAAATATTTAAAAGCTGTGTTACCTTTGCTTCAAATATTCATTTAATAATTAGAAAAAATATTATGGCTTTTAAAGATTTTGACGATTTACCTATTCATTGGGGCGACCACGAAGATATTGCGATAAAACTATACGAACGCTTCGGAGAAGAATTTAACGAAGGAAAAATTTATCGGGTGCGTTTTACCGAACTTTTGCAGTGGATTCTCGAAATACCAACTTTTGAGGGTAAAAAAGAAGATAGTAACGAAAGTCACCTTGAACAAATACAAGCGAAATGGGTCTATGAATGGCGAGATAATAACAAATAATGACTTTATGAGCAACGCTCATACTTTAAAAAACAAGCTGGAGACCTTTCGGCACATTCGCACCTTTATTTTTGATGTGGATGGTGTTATGACGGATGGCAAACTTCAGGTTACGGACGAGGGTGCTTTCCTCCGCACGTTCCATACCCGCGATGGTTATGCTATTCGAAGAGCGGTTGAAGAGGGTTTAAACGTCTGTGTCATCACCGGAGGCAAAGGCAACAGTATTGAAAAACGTTTGAAAATGTTAGGTGTCCGCCATTATTATTTGGGTATCGATGATAAAATGCCGGTGCTACAAAACTATTTTGACGCTCACAATATCAATCCTTTCGAGGCACTCTACATGGGTGATGATTTAAACGACTTTGGGGTGCTACAAAAAGTCGGTCTCGCTTGTTGCCCTTTTGATGCCTGCCCTGAAATTATTGGCATTTCTAATTATATATCACCCTTCAAAGGTGGTGATGGCTGCGTGCGCGATGTCATCGAAAAAGTCATGAAACTCCAAGGCAATTGGATGCGGCACCTCACAATTAGTGGTTGATAGAATTTATATTAATTAGGAATTAGGAATTTGTAAACACCAAAATGATTGAAAAAATAACGACCAAATGTTAAAGTTTCAAATTAGTATCTTTTTTTTTAATGTGTTTCCAAATTATATTCCTACCTTTACAAATAATTATTTTCAATCATGTATTTTATACCAATTTATTGTGGTATTTGGTACTGTGAAATAAAAAAATAATTTAACGAGTTTCGATTCTCGATTTACAAAATAGCAAATTTAATCCCGAAAAAAATGGCATTTCTGACAGTTAAATACCTTTAATTTGGCTAAAAAACAGTGTCTCAACATTTAATTTTATTTATTATCATTTAATTTTGAAAATTATTTGAGCATTTAAAGATTTATGATTAATTTCAAACATCTTTTTTAAATATTATTATTCGATGAGCCAACTTTAACATTTAGAAAGGATAACAATTTTTCTCAATCTATCATTAATTTTATTTACCATGCAGACCAAACTTCTCACTCTGCTGTTAATGCTTGTATCAATAAGCATCACAGCTCAGGATGCATCTCAGGAACCGAACCCAAATTTTGAAGTAAAAACCAGTCAACCGAGCTACAAATTACCGAATAATCGCTATTTTTCTGTCCAATTCATGGGATTTACATTTCACCCAGGTGGTGGTGCTGTGAACATGGTTAAGAATTATCCACTAAAAATGGATAAAAAAGCGTACATTGTGCTGAATGTCGGTGCTGTAGCTAACTATGACTATGAGCTTTCAAGGAAGTTTTTCCTTCGCTCATCAGCCGGTTTGTACATGGATTGTGCTTACAAAAAAGCTGGGTTTGTGCATTTTGGCATTCGTTTCAAAGGCATTACATTGGGGCGCCACAGCTTTAATGGCGGTCTGGGACCCGTACTCAGTGTCAGAGAAGATTGGCACGGCTTTGATGGCTACAAGGATAAAGATTTCTATGGCAAAAGAGTTTGGAACGGTATGCAATATCGCTTCTTCCCACTGGGTGGTGAATTGGAATACCAATATCAAATCAATGAAAAATTAGCCTTTCAATACTCCGTAATCCCGGGGTATCCGGCGGTGATTACCTCGAAATTCGGATTGCGTTTTAAGGTCAATTAACTGATAATTGTGCCTGATAAAAGACGTAAGAATGTATTTTCTTACGTCTTTAGTTTTTTTATTGACAATCTACCCCTACTTTTGATGAATGAATGTTATACCTTTTTTAAGGCTGATACGGTTTCCTAATTTGATTATTGTTGCACTCACCCAGTATTTGCTTCAATATTATATCCTTATTCCTGAACTCCAAAACATTCACGCTGAACCTTTTTTGCCTAATTTTCAATTTTTTTTGCTTGTTGTATCCACAGTTCTTATTGCAGCGGGTGGCTATATTGTTAATGATATTGAAGATGTCGAAATTGACAAATTGAATAAGCCGGAAAAGAAACAAATAGTTGGACGCATCTACCCCCTCAGTATAGCTTGGAAAATGTACATTTTTTGCATCATTGCCGGGTTTATTATCAGCGTGTATTTGGCTTTTTACATTGAAAACATATTTCAGATTTTGATATATCCAGCGGCTGTTGGTATGCTCTATGCGTATTCGAAATGGTGGAAACGGCAACCGCTCATCGGCAATTTCGTTATATCCTTTTTTTGTGCTTTTGTGGCGTGGGTTGTTTTTTATGCTGAAAAACTGAATTCCACCGTTCAAAAACTACACCCTTCTCAAAATACGGCAACTTCCATTTTAGACAGTTCAGCGCATGATTTTTTACTGTTAACTTTTATTGGTTATGCCCTTTTTGCTTTTATTTCCACGCTTTTCAGAGAAATTATTAAAGATATTGAAGACGCGGAAGGAGATAAAGCCGGAAATTGTCGTACTTTACCCATCGTTATTGGTATTCGTGAAAGTAAATGGGTTGCCTTTACCGTGGGTCTGTTATTTCTGAGTATGGTCATTTATTGTAGCGTTATAATGAGGGGGTCGGTTTTACAAATTTTACTTTTGAATTTTTCTATTTCTTTGCCCCTCATGTATGCCTTGGTTTTACTCTTAAAAGCTAAAAAAAAGGAGGAATTTTCATTTCTCTCAAAGTTTGCCAAATTTATCATGCTCAGCGGTTTGGTTTTTATTTTAATCATGAAATTATAATTCCAACAGTCTTATATGAATATTTTAAACCGAAAAATAATCCTCGCATCACAATCGCCCCGCCGCAGTCAACTCTTGAAAGAAAGCGGTTTTACCAATATTGTCGTGAGAGCGACTGATGCCGACGAAACCATACCCCCATTCATGCTGTCTCAACATCCGATGAATAAAGTAGCGGAATACCTGGCGGAAAAAAAGGCAAATGTGGCGAGAGGTTGGATTACAGACGATGAAATTGTGTTGGCTTCTGATACAATTGTGGTGCTCGGCAATGTCATTTTTAACAAACCTGAAAATGTTGAGGACGCCCGCCGTATCCTTCGCGAACTTGCCGGCAAGATGCATAAAGTGATTACCGGCGTCTGTTTGATGAGTAAAGATAAGAAAAAAGTGTTTTCAGACGTTGCAAAAGTGTATTTTGATGATATGACAGACGAGGAGATTGATTTCTACATTCATCAATATCAACCTTTCGACAAAGCAGGTGCTTATGCCATTCAAGAATGGATTGGGCATTGCAAAATCAAAAAAATTGAAGGCTCATATTCAACTATCATGGGACTTCCTACGTTTAAAGTTTTTAAAGAATTGAGTCGGTTTTAATTTGCTCATTTAATCATTTCAAAATATGCCATTAAATATTCCAGACGCAGGTTATAAACGCGTGGTCATTGTAGGTGGCGGCTTCGGCGGCTTGACGTTAGCACAAAAACTCTCTAACACACCTTATCAGGTCATCCTCCTCGATAAAAATAATTATCATCAATTCCAACCGCTCTTTTATCAAGTAGCAATGGCGGGACTTGAGCCGAGTAGTATCGTTTTCCCTTTCCGAAAGGTTTTTCAAAAAGCCGATAATGTGTTTTTCCGAGTGGCTGAATTTCAGGAGGTTTTTCCTTCCGAAAAATATATTACGACCGATATGGGTAAGCTGAAATACGATTATTTGGTGATTTCGGTTGGCGCGGATACGAATTACTACGGCAATCAACAAGTGATGAATAACGTGATTCCGATGAAATCCGTTGCCGAAGCTTTGTATTTGCGGAATGCTATTTTGAACGATTACGAAAAAGCCCTTTTAACAAGTAGCGAAGAAGAACGTCAGGCTTTGATGGATATTGTGATTGTCGGTGGTGGTCCCACCGGTGTGGAAGTGGCGGGAGCCTTAGCCGAAATGCGCAAAGACGTTTTGCCCAAAGAGTATAAAGAATTGAATTATAAAGATATTGACATTCACCTGATTCACGGTGCGGAGATATTGCTAAAAGGTATGTCTGAAAAAGCAGGACACAGCGCCGAAACCTATCTGAAAGAGTTGGGAATAAAACTGATTATGGACGTCAATGTTACCGATTATGACGGTGAAAAGGTAACGATGAGCAATGGAGACACCCTCCTTTCCAAAAAAGTGATATGGGCTGCCGGCATTATCGGCAATCCTGTCAATGGTTTACCTAAAGAGGTGACAGTAAGGGGGAGGCGGTTGAAAGTGAATCGACTGAATCAAGTGGAGGGCTTCAATGATATATTTGCACTCGGTGATATCGCTTATATGGAAGAACCCGAAAAATTTGCCACGGGGCATCCTCAAGTGGCGCAGGTAGCCATTCAAATGGCAAAAAATCTGGGAAAAAACTTAATTAATCTTTCCAAAGCAAAACCGTTATCCGAATTTAAGTACACAGACTTGGGCTCAATGGCTACAGTAGGACGTCATAAGGCGGTGGTTGACTTACCATTTTGGCGTTTTCAGGGCTTTTTTGCTTGGTTTATTTGGCTTTTTGTGCATTTATTTGCTATTATTGGTTTAAAAAATAAAATATTTATATTCATCAACTGGGTGTGGAGTTATATCACTTACGATCAGGCTTTGCGACTGATTATCAAACCGAAGGTTAAAAATAGGACAGCTTAGCCAAAATAGCATTCATTATTTTGGCATCTTCAGTGGTGATGGACTGCATTCTGTTGATGATTTGAGCTTCCAATACCAATGTTGCCTCGTTAACCAATGTGATTCCTGAAGTTGTGATTTGAACGTTGATAGTTCTTCTATCTATTTCAGATTCCAGTTTCACCGCTAATTTTTTGCTGACAAGTTTGTCAACCAATCTTGAGCCATTTGAGTTGCTGTCAATCATATTATCGGAAATAAATTTAACCGAAACGGCATTCGGAGACTTGCTTCTCAATATGCGCAACACATTGTATTGCTGAAAAGTAATTTTATAAGGTTTCAAAACGCCGGATGCAAAGTGTAATAGTTCCGATGCCGTTGATTGAATTTTGATACCCAATTTAAGATATTCTTCCTGCTCAGGCGAATCACTCACGTGTTGATCTATTCTCATTCTAAAAAGTATGTTGGTTGTATTGGGTACAAATATAACATTGCTTTTACTATTAACAAATATTTTGTTAATAATTATATTGTTCAGAAGAGATTCTTTGATAAAATACCGAAAAAAAGGAAGATTTGGCGGATTTTTGACTAAAAAATGCTGATTTGAGACGTGTCAATTTCTGCTGTTTCCGTTTCGGTCGGAATCGGAATGGTGTATTGATTATCGGGTAAAAAGCGTTTGATAATGCGCAATTTATGAGAATACAAGCCCCTTTTCTCGTTAAAAATACCATAATGGTCGATTTTATCAATCCGCACTTGACCGGCGGCGTGGATGATAAAGCCTCCATCCATAACAATACCGACGTGCACAATTTTGCCTTTATCGTTTTCAAAAAAAGCTAAATCGGCGGCTTGAGCTTGTTCCACAAAATCAATCAATCTGCCTTGCTCAACCTGCTGCGAGGCATCGCGGCGTAGTTTTAACCCCACCATTTTGAAGACAGTTTGTGTAAAACCGCTACAATCAATACCAAAAGGAGACCGCCCGCCCCAAAGATAAGGCGCATACAGATAACGGCGGGCTAACTTGATAATCAATTCAGAAGTCGGTTTTAAGGTACCCCTCAGTATCGCTTGACCGCCAAACGTATAATGTTTATCACCGAGGTGAAGATTAAAACCATCAAAAGAAGGCAAGGTTGCTCCCATGGTGATAGGCAAAAAATGGTCATTATTGGTCAATGTGGAGACCAAGTCGAGGCAATAAGCGTGGTCGTTTCTGTATAATTCAGCCTCTTCAGGGGAAATCATGTGCAATTGCCTAACATCCATCCACCCCTCATAACCGTCCCAATCACATCGGATTTGACACCAATTTTTTTTTGCTTTACCAAAATCAAGGATTTCCACCAACTCGCCAAAAAGCAATTGCGTCACAATTTCATCTTTGTCAGATGGTGTTGCTCTGACAGATGTGACGCTTAATTGGCAAATAGCTGGCTTGGTCATGAAATTGAAATCAATATTTTTTTATAAAATAAATGATGCTGCACATTTAAATTCGTCTCAAAAATAATAACTGAACTCGAAATGCCGTTAAATTGTGTAAACTTTAATTTTAATAACAAACATTTTATAGCCTGATGCAGCGGATACCCCTCAGTATCAGAATCGACTTAAAGCAAATAATAATACCATTGTGAGAATTTATTTCTAAATATAACTGCATTTAAGCCTCTTTTCATTTTCTTGAAATACTTTTGCACGAAATTTGGTGAACACTTTTTATGAAAAAATTACTGGTTTTTTTAATTCTTATTTCGGCTGTAAACAGGCTCTTATCCCAAGACCGCCAATTTACCCAATTTTACACGTCTCCTTTAACCCTTAATCCGGCGTTAACAGGTTCTTTTGATGGCAAATATCGGGTTGGTGGTATTTATCGTGACCAATGGCGGGGTTTATTGCAACAGCCTTACCAAACCTTTTCTTTCGGGGCAGACTTGCGGCTGGAACCCTTTAAATCCAATGTCAGCAAAGACCGTGTGGGTGTGGGCTTGCTTTTTTTCAAAGATAAAGTCAATTCTTTAGATTTTTCAACAACTCAAATCGCTGTATCGGGTGCTTATCATAAATTATTGAATCCCGACAATTCGCAGTATCTCTCCTTAGGCGTCCAAATTGGTTTAACTCAGCGGAATATCAATTATGAAAATCTCACTTTCCAAGACCAATGGAATGGCATTGACGGCTACACCCAACCACAACTTGAAAAATTACCGGAAAATAATTTCGGTTATAATGATTTTTCTACCGGATTGAATTACAGCGTTCAACTGGAAAATCGAACTTCTATATTCGCGGGTGCATCCTTTCATCACATCAATCGTCCGAATGTGTCTTTTTATAAAGGTGAAGAATTACCTAAAATACGGCTTTTTCCTCGCTATTCGGTGCAATTGTCCATGAATTATCCAATAAACAAGGAACACACGATATTCATGTCGCCCCGTATTATCGCTTCTAAGCAAGGGCCTCATTTAACAGCTAATGCGGGTACAAATTTTAGAATTACCATTGATAAAACTTATAATACCGCTTTGCATATCGGTAGTTGGGTACGTCCGGTCAAAAATGATAAAGGCTTCAATCTTGACGCTGTAATATTAATGACGGGATTAGAGTTCAATAATATTTTAGTCGGATTAAGTTATGATTTGAATATTCCGACGTTGAAAAATTACCGCCGTTCGCAAAATGTTTTCGAAATTTCCTTGATTTATTTGGGAGACTACGACAACGATGAGTTACTTTGTCCTTCATTTTAGGTGTAATATGACAATCAGTATCATTGGTTACGGCAATATCGCTTTTCATTTAGGCAAAAAATTGCTTGAAAAAGGCATTTTAATTAATCAGATTATTGGGCGCAATGCCGAAAAAGCCGCTTGGTTAGCGGATATATTGTCAACAGATTTTGAGACCGATTTTAATAAAATCAAACTCAATAGTGACATTTATATCTTGGCAGTGAGTGATTCAGCTATCCCCTCAGTATCAGAGTGTTTGTCACAAGTACTTAACAATCAATTAGTTGTTCATACTTCGGGTTCAACACCTTCGACTGTCTTGGAACCTTATTTTAAAAACTTTGGTACCTTTTACCCATTACAAACTTTCTCTTTTGAAAGTCAGCCGGATTTTAACGCCATTCCGATTTTTATCAATGCCAATTCCAATGAATCTATTGTTTTATTACAAACATTAGGCCATCAGATTGCCCAAAATATATATGAATTAGCCGATGAAAAACGCATCGTTTTGCACATTGCTGCCGTTTTTGTCAATAATTTCACCAATCATTTGTTCCAAATCGGTTACAATATTTTGGAAAAAGAGCATTTACCCTTTGATATTTTAAAACCTCTTATACTTGAAACGGCCAATAAAATCCGACACCATAAACCCGAAGACATGCAAACGGGTCCCGCTCAACGCGGCGACTTGGTGACTATTGAAAAACATCTTGAGTATTTAAAAAATAATTTTCCCCAAGGAATCGGGGCAAGTTCGCATTATTACGAATTGTATAAAATATTTTCATCATTCATAATTCGTCATTCATAATTCTTACAATATGCGCATAGTCGGAGAAATACCTCATCCTGTTATTAAAATTACCGTGTTTAAAAACGATGGCAAATTCAGCATGAAATGCGAAACGGGTTTGCTGGAGCAGATATATAAATTTAGAGACGATGAACGATTGCAGTCTTTTGAAGACATACAAAACATTGTAGATCAAGCTTTTATCCAAAAAATAGAAGAAACCTTACAGGTAATGTATGAGGCGAAGAAAGAAGGCATGCAGCGCCATCTGACCCAAATTGAAGAGGATTTTGAAAAAATTATTTGATGAAGGTCAAAAGGGTAATTCATTATTTGGATCACCTTCTTTTAATTTTTTTTTCAGCTCATCCGACAATTCATTCATATCCATTTTGATGATTTGGATTTTCATATCCTTTAAAGATCGGGATAAAGCGTTCTGAACCTGATCCATTATTTGGTCAGGCGTCCCTGAGAACTCGCTGTTTTCAAAAACATCACTCAATGTAGCAATAGCATTATTGATAATATCCAACCGTTGATGAAGGGTTTCTTCATCGCGTTTAGGATAATACCCACCATCATCGCTGATTTCTAATTTTTTAAAATATTTTTTGCGCAAATAAAGCAACAGATTAATGATTTTAATGTGGGTTTCTACCCCCGCAAATTGGGTTTTCACAAACACCCAAGGGTACTTGATCCGAGAATCACCTTTGAAAATCATTGAAAATATGGGGCGCAATACCCCCTCAGTATCAAAGAATAATTCTATTGTTTCTGACTCTTTATGGGGTTGAAAAGATATCCCTTTTAAGCCTAACTCTCCTTCAATGTTGATTCTTTTAACCTCGCCTGTTTCACTGTCCTTATCATAAGCCAATGACGGTGGGATAGCAGACGGCTGTTCTTCATTGATAATCCGATACCACCAGTTATTGGTCAGACAAATATCTTCGACATCGTCGATGATATTTTCAGCCAAATCCGGTGATTTCAGTTTACCTTTAAATGCAATTGTTACGCCCATTGAGAATATGTTTAAATGATACTTCAAAAATAAAGAAGGAAATGCTGAATACGGCATTTCCTTCTTGTTTTTTAACATTTTTTATTTTAGTATCTATTTCACAACTTAAGTGCGGCATTAAAGTATTGTGGTTGGGGCATTATTTCTTCCCGCCCACATAATCATTCCACGATTGCTTTTTATAAATCTCCTCGGCCGTGTATTTCAACTCGTTCATCAATTGATCCGGTTTTTTATAACCCGGCGAAATGGATACGCGCTCAAAAGTCTCCGTCAAATATACAATAGACGGATACCCCATATTGCCATCTAATAGCGAATAAGCCAAAGTATGAACGCCATTGCGCCCTTGATTAGCAATGTATTCAAATTTATGGCCATTGAAATCAATGGTTTCTTTCATTTCAGCATCCAATTTGACACAATAGAAGTTTTTAGACATATATTCCGCCACTTTGTCATCCGTGAAAGTTTCTCTGTCCATCACTTCACACCAACCACACCACTCTGTATAAACATCTACCATTATCTTTTTGGGCGTTTTTTTGTTCAATTCCATAGCCTCTTGCCAAGTCAACCATTTGACTTTTTCAGCTGGTGGTTCGTTTTTGGAGATAAATGTAAAAGCTGTTAAAGCCAAACCCGCCGCTAAAAGAAGAATAGCCGGGACAATAGTTTTTTTCATGTTGAAATTTTTATTAGTTAGAAGACAGAACTTTTGTTCCTTTCGGTGAATTATGCAAAATCAACTCCAAAATTCGGAGAAATAGCGTAATTCTGCAAACACAAAGCTACCAAAAAGCGTTAAAGTTTCATTAAAAAACAAAACAGATGTCTAAAAGAAAAATTGTTGTTGCCATTGGCGGGTCAAGTGGCTCTATTTATGCCCAAGTGCTGTTGGATAAATTGGCAAGTCTTGAAAATCAAATCGAAGCAGTCGGCATAGTTATGAGTGAAAACGCCAAGTTCAATTGGGTATACGAACTAGAAAAACCTTTTGACAGCACCACCCTACCCGCTCATTTTAAGTTTTATGAAAAAATGGATTTTATGGCGCCATTCGCCAGTGGCTCAGCCAAGTACGATACCATGATTGTCTGCCCTTGCTCCATGGGCTTGATGGCGCGCATCGCTACGGGGATTTCCAACGATTTGGTCACGCGCGCGGCGGATGTAATTTTTAAAGAGCGTCGCCGACTGATTTTAGTGCCCCGCGATACCCCCCTCAGTATCATTCACATCAATAACATGAAAACGATAACCGAAGCGGGCGGCATCATTTGCCCCGCCACGCCCAGTTTTTATAGTAAGCCCAAAACATTTGAGGAATTAGCCGCGACCGTAATTGATAGAGTCTTAGATTTGGCGGGTTTTGATTTAAAAAGTTATCGGTGGAGTGAATGAAAATATCCGGGGTTGTGTAATAAGGTCTAAAAGTCGCTTTATAGGAAAAATCTACCAAATTTAATTCTAAATTATTTGAAATAACCTTACGAAGGTTTTGAAACCTTGCAAGGTTGAGTTGAAAAACAGAATATAATTTGGGATAAAAATTTTTAAAAAACTTATTACACAACCCCGGGTTTAAATCCGTTTTTACATTTCACCCGTCTATCCACGCTGTTCAGCGATAATGTGAAAAATTTTAATGCATTTTTATCTATTTTCACCATTGAAAATATCATTCATTAAAACCAATTTCACATGACAAGACTACTCCTTTTTGCCTTTTCATTCCTTTTTTTTTCTCAGATTACAGGTCAAAACCCCTATTTTTTACCCAATAAAAAGCTCAATCCGAGTATTCCTTCGCCCGAGCAGTTTTTCGGTTATGCCATCGGTTCGCACCATACCCGCCACGACAAAATGGTGGAGTACATGAAAGAACTCGACCGCTTATCCGATAAAGTAACGGTAAAAACTTTCGGACAGACCAATGAACACCGTGACCAAATCAGCGTCATCATTTCAAGTCCTGAAAACATGGCGAAATTGGAAACGCTCCGAAAAGAGCACCTCGACCTTTGCGACCCAACTAAGCCTATGCCCGATGTCAATAATATGCCAGTGTTCACTTGGTTGGGTTATAATGTGCATGGCAACGAGCCGTCGGGTGGTGAAGCAGCGATTTTGACAGCCTATTATTTAGTGGCTTCCGAAGATGAAGAAGCTCAAAAATGGCTTAAAAATGCCGTAATTATCCTCGAACCGAGCATAAATCCCGATGGTCGTGACCGCCACTCACAGTGGGCGAACAGTAAAAAAGGACTTCCGAATGTGGCAGACCCCAACGATACGGAACACAACGAAGTGTGGCCCGGTGGACGTTTCAATCATTATTATTTCGATTTGAATCGTGATTGGTATTTGGTGCAGCAAGTGGAAAGCCGCAACCGCTTGAAATATTATCACCAATGGTTACCCAATGTGGTGACTGACCACCATGAAATGGGCACGAATGCCAACTTTTTCTTCGAACCATCTAAGCAAAATGCGGAAAACGACCTTGTGCCTAAATCTGTTTACCGCGATTTAAACCTTCGATTTGCGCCGTATTTTGAGCAAGCTTTGAATGAAATTGGGTCTTTGTACGGTACAAAAGAGTTATTTGATAATTTTTACCCAGGCTATGGCTCCAGTTATCCTGATATTCAAGGCGGTTTGGGTTTACTGTTTGAGCAAGCGAGTTCACGTGGACACGTACAGGAAAGCCGACATGGTTTATTAACCTTTGCTTTTACCATTCGCAATCAATTGGTAAGTGCCTTGGCAACGGTGAGAGCGTCAGTGGATGAAAGGGAATATTTACTCAAATTTCAACATAATTTTTATACTGATGCGGTTGCAGCGGGTCAAAAATCAGCAACAAAAGCCTACATCGTCGGTGATGCCAATGATGCCGCTAAAAATCGCTTGTTTTGGGATATGCTTTTGCACCATAATATTGAATTTTATTCGATTGGAAGTGATATTTCAGAAGGAGGTTTGTCTTTTAAAACTGGAAAAGCGTTGGTCATTCCGACCAATCAACCGCAGTATTTAATGATTCGTTCCATATTCGATAAGCAAACTTCGGGGTATAAAGACAGTCTTTTTTATGATGCTTCTACCTGGAATTTGGGTTTGGCGTACGGTCTGAATTTTGCTGAAATGAAAACTGCACCCAACAAAGGCAAACGCATCACAGCCGATGATTTGAAATTAGAGGTGCCGAATTTTACCAAAAGCAATTACGCTTATTTGGTGGAGTGGACGGATTATTTTGCGCCCAAGTTACTCTATCAATTGTATGAAAATGAAATAATGACCCAAGTGGCTTCCAAGCCTTTTACCATCAAAATCAACGGTAAATCCAAGACTTTTGGCTACGGAACGCTTATAATTCCCGCTCGTTATGAAAAAATGGGCTTAGATTCATTGTATCAAAAACTCATGACCATAAGTCAAAATACGGGTGTGCCGATTGAAAGTGCAGCGACTGGATTCAGCGAATCGGGTCCCGATTTGGGAACTACAACGGCATTTGTGCCCACCAAACCACAAGTGGCAATGGTAGTTGGTACGGGCGTTGCGGCATCCGAAGCAGGTGAAATTTGGCATTTAATGGATACAAAAGTAGGTATGCCTATAACTAAAATTGATGTTGGAAATTTGGGGCGTACGAATCTGAACCGCTACAATACGCTCATCATGGTCGGCGGTGCGTACCCGACTTTGGACTCCGTTTTTGGTCAAAAATTGAGGGGGTGGATGGCAAATGGCAATACCCTCATATTGTTGAAAGGAGGAACGGAATGGGCTATCAAAAACAAGATGTTCCCGAATGAAAAACTCCGTGAACCACGCCCCGATACTGCCCGCATCAAACCTCGCATTGACTACGATATGGCTGCCGATGCCGAAGGTGCTAAGCAAACGGGCGGTGCCATTTTTGAAGCCAATTTGGATATTACCAATCCCATTGGCTACGGCTACACCGACCGCACAGTGGCTATTTACAGAAATAATAACACCATTTTGGAGCGTTCCATTGGTGCTGCCAATTCGGTTTTGATGTACACCGATAAGCCATTATTGAGTGGTTATGTGCATCCGCAATCGTTGCAACGCATCAGTGGTTCGGCGGCGATAAATGTGGTGTACGAAGGACAAGGCAGAGCCATTTTATTCACCAATGACCCTAATTTCAGAAGCACTTGGTTCGGTACAAGTAAACTTTTTTATAATTCTATTTTCTTTGGTGGGAATATAGGGGGCGGGAATTAGGAGTGGTTTTCACACGAATTGCTCTAATTTTTTTACACGAAATACTCTAATTTTCATACGAATTGCCCTAATTTTTCACACGAATTACTCTAATTTTTTTCAGAAATAGCTCAAATTGTATTAATACAAAATAACATTTAGAGCAATTCGTGTGAAAAATTAACGTAATTCGTGTGAAACTTCTTATACTGAGGGGGTTATTTCACTTACTTCTTCACAAAATCCAAATCCTGAAAATCAAAACTAAAATCCGTTAATGGTGAAATGACCCTGCTTGCAAGTAAACTGTGTAGGAGTGTGTGCAAAATACTTTAGTAGGACGAAACTTAACCGTTTTTAATCTTCAATATTATCAATAAGTTGTTTGAGAAAGGCATCAGAGATATTATCAATCTCAGATTTGTCATATATTAAGAGCAAATGTATGGTGTCATTCACTATCTGGACACAAGTAATGACCCTTGCACCACCGCTTTTACCTGCTCGTTTAGAAGCAATTGCCATACGTACTTTATAACAATTATTACCTAAAGGCGAGCCTTATTGGGGGTCATTTTGGAGAGATTCAAGCAAGGCTGCGTAATCAGTACGGAGGGATGGGTACTTTTTATTCAAGTGTTTGAATGCCTTTCGAAATTCGGATTGTGTGATGATTCTCATACAGTAGCCGATTCGTCTTTAAGCTCTTTCAAAAAATCATAAGCATCCATGCCCCCCTCAGTATCACCTCGTTTCACGGCTTGGAAAGAGGCTTTAAGTTCCAGCCACCATGCCTTTTGAGAGGTTGTAGCAAGGATTCTAATTCAGCTAATTTCTCAACGGGTGTAGGCGTGTAAGACATTTTGAGTGCTTTTAAAAAAGCTTTCAAAATGCGTCCTTGCTCTGCATTTTCGGTAAAAACGGTTATAGCTTCCATGTCGCAAATTTAGAGCATTATTGTTAAATTCACAATTAATTTTCAGCGTGGAGTGAACTTGCTCTTGTGGTCAAAAACCTCAAGCAAGCGAATACTTTACTTCCCTTTGACAAAATCCAAATCCTGAAAATCAAAACTAAAATCCGTCAATGGTGAAATGGCTTCCATTTTTAAACCATTGGCTTTGCCTTCGCTATCCAGCGTAAACATGGCGAAAGCATCGGCGTCCATGCTGCGATCAGTCCATTTCACGACGTAGGTATTGCCTTTGTACGGAAACATTTCACCCGATAGTAAAAACGACCTTTTGGACTCAAACCACAGCTTTCCATTTTTTTCAGAAACTGTCACATCACCAAACCATTTATCGGTATAAGTGCCTAAAATGGTGCTTGAATTCATTTTGGGAGCCATATTTTTCTGCTCTTCGGCGATTTTCTGCCAAATTTCGGAAGTGATTTTTTCAGCTTCAGCTTCATTTTTAACGACTCTATCGTGGTTTTCTTTGATTCTATCCAAGCCTTTTACATCCAAATAACTGTCTTTTATGGTCGCCGTAATGGAGTTAAATGCGGCGCCCGATTGTTGATTGGTGAAAACGATAATACCCAGTTTTATATCCGGAATAATGGTCACTTGCGTCACAATACCCGCCAAACCGCCCGTGTGCGTCGCTTGTTTGTAACCTTTCACATCGCTTAATCCCCAACCTAAACCGTAACTGGCAAAGTGGGTATTATAAGCGTTTTTACCACGAACGGGCAAAATAGTTTGCGGTGTCCACATATCATCGTGCACGGCTTCGCTGAAAAGTTGTTGTTTCAAACCTTCGCCGTATTTGCCGTTGTCCATTTGCATGATAATCCATTTACTCATATCCACCACACTACTATAAATACCTCCCGCAGAGTTCGCCGTTTCGTTCCAATCCCTCCGAATCACTTTTACTTTTCCATCCACGGGCGCATGCGGGTCAATGACATTGGATTTATCTTTCAAACGGCTGAATGATGGTGCCGTACTCGTCATGCCTAACGGTTTTAAAATGCGCTTATCGATGAATTCCTCCCAAGTCATACCCGATACCCGCGCTATAATTTCACCCGCTAAGATGTACATCAAATTGTCATAATCATATTTCGACCTAAAACTGGAAACGGGTTTCAGATATCTTAAATTATGGATTATATCCTTTTTTGAAAAATTATTGGAATCGGGCCAAAACATCAAATCACCGGCACCCAAGCCCAAGCCGCTCCGATGGGTCAACATATCGCGTATCGTAAACTCCTCAGTTACATAAGGGTTATACATTTTAAATTCAGGAATATAATCTCTCACTTTATCATCGTATTTCAATTTTCCTTCGTCTTGAAGCATCCCTAAAGCTGCCGAAGTAAAGGCTTTACTGTTGGAAGCGATACCGAATAAAGTGTTTTCAGTCACCTTTTCTTTGGTATTCAATGAGCGCACGCCATAACCTTTAGCGTGAATGACTTTACCATCTTTGACCACGGCAACGGCGATGCCCGGCACGTCAAATGTGGTCAACGTTTTTTCCACCACACTGTCAATTTGGGTGGAAGTGATGATTTGGGCGTTTAATGATGAAAAAGCCGTTATCGAAAACAGAAATAAAACTGAACGGATAAATTGAATAGACATACGTTTTTTATTTTTAAATTAATTAACCTGACATCATTAAAATAACGATTAAATTTATAACAAAGAAACAAGTAAATAAATACATTAGGTGTTCTTTTTTAACCGCAGAGGTCAAAAAAGGCTTGAAAATGGATTTTGGGGTATCAGAAGAATAATTCTATCCTTATATTGAGGGGGGGTACTATTCTTCAAATTTATCGTGTTGTCATTCAATTTCCCCGTTTTGCCACCAATAATGCCCTGTTTTTGTAGATTTTTTTTCCCATTTCTGGCTTTATTTTACTGGCATTGGTCTTTAGGTTAATATGGTTTTTAGCAATAATGCTATCTTTTTAATAAAAAACTTGGATTATGAACACAGCAGAAATTGTACAATATCAAAAAAGCGACATTGCGGGTATGGGAGCCATCGTACACAAAAGCGGCGTATCCTTTCGGGTATGGGCGCCACATGCTCAGGAGGTATTTGTGGTAGGCGATTTTAACGAATGGGAACAAGATGCTACGCCCCTCGAGCACGAAGAGAACGGTTATTGGTCGGTGACTGTACCCGATGCGTACACCGGTCAACAATATAAATATTTACTCAAAACCGATGCGGGTGATTTGTACCGAAATGATCCTTATGCCCGAGAGATGACTAATTCAGTCGGCAATAGTATCATTACGGATACGGAATTTGATTGGGAAGACAGTAATGACCAATTTGTGATGCCACTGCAAAATGAAATGGTGATTTATGAATTGCACGTGGGAACATTCAACGTAAAAGAGGAAGGAAAACCGGGCGATTTTTATGGGGTGATTGAAAAACTGGATTTACTCAAATCTATGGGTATCAACGTTATAGAAATTATGCCGATAGCCGAGTTTCCGGGCGGTTTCTCGTGGGGTTATAATCCTGCCCACCCGTTCACGGTAGAGTCAGAATATGGCGGGCCTAAGGGTTTAAGAGAATTGGTAAAAGCTGCTCATAAATTGAACATAGCCGTCATTTTGGATGTGGTGTACAACCATTTCGGACCCACGGATATGGATTTATGGCAATTCGACGGTTGGTCTGAGAACGGCATGGGCGGTATTTATTTTTATCACGATTGGCGGTCTAAAACCCCTTGGGGTGACACGCGTCCCGATTATGGGCGTTCGGAAGTGCGCCAATACATTCGGGACAATGCTTTGATGTGGCTGGAAGAATACCGCATGGATGGACTTCGGATGGACATGATTCCCTACATGCGAAACGTCAACGCTGATGGCAACCCCGGGAATGACCTCCACGACGGCTATACGCTAATACAGTGGCTAAATAGTGAAATCAAACAGCGGTTCCCATACAAATTCACGGTGGCTGAAGATTTGCACAGTTTGCACTCTATTACTGCGCCCATTGATGCCGGTGGCTTGGGTTACAGCAGCCAATGGGACGCTGAATATGTTCATCCCATTAGGCAAACTTTGATTGCCATGAACGACAACGAAAGAGACATGAATGTGGTCGCAACTGCCTTAACGCACCGCTATAACAATGATGTTTTTGAGCGCGTGGTCTATACGGAGTCGCACGATGAAGTGGCTAACGGCAAAGCACGAGTAGCACAAGAAATTGCGGGACAAGATGATGTTAACACGTGGTACGCTAAAAAAAGATCCACTTTGGGAGCTATTTTGACGATGACTACGCCGGGCATTCCCATGCTTTTCCAGGGTCAGGCGATTATGGAAGACAAATGGTTTCACGATACCGACCCGTTGGATTGGTCGCGCTTGGAACAATTTGCGGGCATTGCTCAAATGTACAAAGATATCATTCATTTGCGCCGCAATATTCACGGCAATACAAGGGGCTTGATGGGTCAAAACATTGAAATTTTGGCAATAGACAATGAACATAAAATCATTGCTTTTCATCGGTGGTTAGACGGCGGCGTGCATGATAGCACCGTTGTGGTTATGAACTTTTCGTGTCAAGCTGTTCATGATTACGCCATTCCTTTTCCTATCAAAGGGCATTGGAAAATTCGATTTAATAGCGATTGGGAAGGTTATGACAATGATTTTGACAACCATATCACTTATGATGCGGTAGCACAACCCACTGAGGATAATACGGCACACGTGGCTACGCTCTCATTGGCAGCGTACAGTGCGGTTATCTACTCGCAGGAGGTGTAAAACCTTGGAATGTTGTATTTATTGTCTGACAAACACAGTTGACTCCAATACAGGGATTTATAACAAATTCACAATATGGGCATCGCCCCGACAGTTCGGTAGATTTATTAAGATTTGCATATCTGAATCGCGGCAGAGCCGCATAAGAATTACATTTTATGCGGCTCTGCCGCGATACAAATTATTCATTGTCGATACTTCTACCGAACTGTCAGGGCGATGCCCTTACTTATGACAAATTTATTATACATCTCAATACAATCATATAACAATTTAAGCTTTCGAAACAATCTCCTTCTTATTTAATAAATTGAATATCGAAGAGAACAGAATCACCAATACACAGCCAATCAAATTGAGCCAAAGGAAAGCCGTCAAATCTATCCACCACGCATAAATCACAAAGGCTTCCGCCAATAAAGCGCCCCAGAAAACAGCCCCGCCTTTGATGTTTTTGAAGTAGAAAGCGACTAAAAACACTCCTAAAATAGTTCCATAAAACCAAGAGCCTAAAATATTGACGGCTTCAATTAAACTACCGATATTGGCAGCATATTGGGCTACTATGATGCAAAAAATGCCCCAACCCAAGGTTGTCCATTGTGAAAAATGGTAATAATGTTTTTGAGATGCATCCGGATTAATCAGTCTTTGATATATATCCACAACCGTACAAGAAGTTAAAGAACTGAACGCCGAAGCCATAGATCCCATCGAAGCCAACAGAATAACAGCTATCAACAAACCCACCATGCCCACCGGTAAGTATCGGGTCACAAATGACAAAAAGATATAATTGGTATCATTGACATCCGCGTCGGGATTTTCTTTCGTCATTAAGTCTTTAACTTCTTTTCTCAAACCATCAGTTTGTTTATTGAGGGATTGAACTTGTTGGGTCAAAGCTTCCACTTGCGGAGCATTGTCAGTTTTTATAGCCGTTACCAAATTGTTCACGACGGCTTCTTTTTGTTGAAAAATCTGCGCATTCCGCTCTGCAATCTGGCTATACTGAGGGGTCTGCTCTACCTTCGCCAATTCGGTTTTGTTGAAAAAAAGCGGCGGTTGTTCGAATTGATAAAACACAAAAACCAATGCGCCGACCATTAAAATAAAAAATTGCATCGGTATTTTGAGAATGCCATTCATCAACAAACCCAAGCGACTCTCACCCACGGAACTTCCCGACAAATACCTGCCGACTTGTGATTGATCGGTGCCGAAATAGGATAATTGTAAAAAAAAGCCGCCTATCAAACCTGACCAAACGTTATAACGATTATTTAAATCAAATTTCCAATCCAATACATTCAATTTGCCCATTTTTCCCGCCACTTGAAGCGTATCCTTCAACCCCATGTGGTTTGGTAACAAATGGACACACGTATAACCCGCCAAAAACATCCCAATCAACACCACAAACATCTGCTGCAATTGGGTATAAGAGATGGTTTTTGAACCGCCAAACATACAATAAACTGTAACAATTAAACCCGTGATGATATTTGTCCAGTACAAATCCCAACCCAAAATAGTGGTTAAAATGATAGACGGTGCTGAAATAGTCACACCCGTTGACAAGGCTCTGGGAATCAGAAATAGGAAAGATGTCAAAACCCGCGTTTTGAGGTCAAAACGCTGTTCCAAAAACTGATAAGCGGTGAAAACCTTCAGTTTTTTAAAGAGCGGAATAAACGTGATGGCAATCACAATCATTGCCAAAGGCAGCCCGAAATAGAATTGCACAAAGCGCATCCCATCCGTGTAAGCCTGCCCGGGAGCAGACAAAAACGTGATGGCACTCGCTTGAGTTGCCATGACCGAGAGCATCACGTGGTACCAAGGCATTTTGCGGTCAGCCAACAGAAAGCCCTCCATATTGTGTTTAGAGGCGCGCCCTTTCCAAAGACCATAAAATATTATCACCCCTAAGGTGCATAAGAGTACAATCCAATCGGTAAGTGCCATAAAGTGGGTTTAATCAAAAATTTGAATGCATTGCTTTTTCTAACGCATCAAAAATATGGATTTGTTTCAATATGCCCACATATTTCGACCCATTATTGAAAGTATTTGCCGAATACATACAGCAAGGCTATTGTTACAATCAAACTGATAATAACCAATTGGTACAATTGCCGCCAAGTTTTCACAAAAGGCGGTAGAGAATCTTTGTCTATTTCTTGCTTCATGATGATAATATATTTTATTTACCTATGAAATTACATATTATGGCGTATCAATACCATAATGAATCTGACATTGTTTGAAAAAAACTTTGTATAGCTCATAATCCATACATTTATCATAGAAGAGAAATCCATTTTTTTCTTCTGAATTTATTGAAATTTCGTAACCTGGGCATTGAAAACAGATTTCAAAATTAAAAATGGGTATTCCTTTTTTATTATAAATAATGATGGAATTTCGGGGTTTGTAACAACAAGACATAGATATTTTACTAAATTTAGTTTTTCTATTTTGCGTATAATTAAAATACACATGGCTGAGAGAATCAATCTGATTTTGATTTAATTCCTCTTTCTCATATACTAAATACCTTCTGTGAAATATTTTTAAAGTATCAATGATGGGTTGGTTGATGATATATTTTTCTACAGTCATCCCTGGTAGTTTTTCACCCCAAGGAGTTGTAATTTCTTCGTAAACATAATTTGTAGCATAATTGGGATATGAAACCAATACTATTTTATCCGCTTCACTAAACGGGAAAGTCTTTCGCCTTTGTTCGGTGGTCATTTTACCGTACCAGCCACATTTAATTTTGCCTTTCCGCTCTAATCGGGCTTCATACGCCTGTCTATTACAACTACTGAAAAAAATTAAGCTGGCAAATATGATGATTTTTTTCATATTTCAAACTTTTAGAGTTTTATACTGAGGGGTATATTCCCGAAACCTCGGGGAGGTATCATCTCAATCGCGCAATTTACAATTTCGTAAAATTTGGTATTAAGTAACGAGTAGATAATAACATGGTCAAATTGGTGTTTTTTTCTAACACATAGGCACATAGAGCACATAGTTTTTTTTACAAAAAATTGATAATCAATATATTACCCATAATACTATGTGCTCTATGTGCCTATGTGTTGCAAAAAATGACCAACTTATTTTTTACTCGTTACTAACCACTTTTGAAGTTATTTCGGCTCAATAAAATCCCACAAATTACCGTATAAATCTTTAAAAACGACTACTGTGCCATACACTTCTTCTCGTGGTTTTTCGGTGAATTTTACCCCTTTTTCGAGCATTTGGTTGTAATCTCGCCAAAAATCATCCGTGTATAAAAACAAAAAAACGCGCCCGCCCGTTTGATTACCGACCCTACTCCGTTGCTCTTCATTCGCTGCTTTCGCTAATAAAATATTGCAACCATCAGAGCCTTTCGGCGCCACCACTACCCACCGTTTGGTAGCACTCATCACGGTGTCTTCGACCAAATCAAAATTTAATTTTTCAGTATAAAACTGAATAGCCTCGTCATAATCATTTACAACAAGGCTTATTAAGGCTAATTTTTGATGCATGTGTGTGTGATTTTACACGAATTACGCTAATTTTTTACACGAATTACCCCAACTTTTTTTACATGAATTACCCCAATTTTTTTTTACACGAATTACTCCAATTTTTTTTTTACATGAATTACCCCAACTTTTACACGAATTATGCTAATTTCTCCTTATGAGACGTATAATTAAGTAGTCAGTGTGAAAAAAATTAGTGCAATTCGTGTGACAATTGGAGTAATTCGTGTAAAAAAAAATTAGCGCAATTCGTGGAAAAAAAATATCACATATCATCATCATCCGCTGCCACGGCGGTTTTATTCATCAAATACGCTTTGAGGAAAGGCGTCAAGTCACCATTCAAAACATTATCGGTTTGATTGGTTTGATGACCCGTCCGGTGGTCTTTCACGCGGCGGTCATCGAGGACATAACTGCGGATTTGACTACCCCATTCGTTCTTTGTTTTTTGAGCTTCTACTTTATCGCGTTCTTCAAATTGGCGTTGCAATTCACGCTCATACAATTTGGATTTCAACATCTTGATGGCAGTAGCTCGGTTATTGATTTGCGAACGGTCTTGCTGACATTCGCATACAATGCCCGAAGGAAGATGTCGCACCCGCACCGCCGATTCTGTCCGGTTAACGTGCTGACCACCCGCGCCGGATGCTCGGAATACATCCCAACTCAAATCCGCCGGATTGATGTCAATCTCAATCGTATCATCCACCATCGGATGCACAAAAACGGAAGCAAAAGACGTCATTCGCTTACCTTGCGCATTGAACGGGCTCACCCGCACGAGGCGATGAACACCATTTTCACCTTTTAACATGCCATAGGCTTGGTCGCCCTCAATTGAAATTTCAACGGAGCGCAGTCCTGCCGCATCCCCTTCTACACTGTTCAACTCACTGATTTTGTAGCCGTTTTTATCTGCCCACATTTTATACATGCGGAGCAAAATAGCTGTCCAATCGCACGCCTCGGTGCCACCGGCGCCAGCATTGATTTCCAAAATACAATTCAGCGCATCTTCGGGTTTGTCCAAAGTGGTTTTAAATTCAACCGCTTCGATGGCTTCGAGTGCTTCTTTATACACCCTATCGGTATTTTCCTCAGTGGAATCGCCTTCTCGCAGGAGTTCGAGTTCCAATTCTGCGTCATCCACTTTATTTTGTATCATGTTAAAATCGCCGATGTGTTTCTCCATCTGGCGCATTTTTTTCATGGTTTCCTGTGCTTTGGTAGCATCATTCCAAAAATCGGGGTCACCCGCTTTGATTTTGAGGTCTTCTACCTGAAATTTTGCGTTATCGACGTCAAAGATACCTCCTTAATGCCAAGAGCCGGTCTTTCATACCGTTCAGCTGTTCAATCGTCATATTCTTATGATTGATTTAAATGTGAATAAAAATTAAGCAGCGCAAAGGTAACAAGTATGCGAAATTAATGAGTCTAATTGGTTTTTTAATTCCTATTAATTCAGTCGTTTTTTTTTGTGTTCTACGAAAAATAACCTATCCATGCGACAAAAAACGCTTTTCTTCGACGTACCACTTAAACTTAAAACAACCGTTAGTGTCTAAACCCTGTATTTGATGTTAGAGTTATATGACAATACCTCTTTATCTAAAATCACTCGACTATGACTATAACAGCCGTTATTATAACTAAAAACGAGGCAAGGAATATTGCCCGATGCCTTGATTCCCTGCAAGGCGTTGTTGATGAAATCATCGTATTAGACGCATTCAGCACCGACAACACCCAAGACATTTGTCAACGTTACCCCTCCCTGCGATTCATACAACGTGAATGGGGCGGCTATGCGGCGTCCAAAAACTTTGCTAATGCACAAGCCACAAGCGATTATATTCTTTCACTCGACGCAGATGAAATGTTATCCCTTGAGTTGCAAAAAAATATAACAAAAGCTCGATTAACATTTGATGGTTCGACAGCTTATCAGTTCAATCGGCTCAATTATATTGCGCAGCATCCTATTCACCATTCGGGCTGGTATCCGGATAGAAAAGTGCGGTTGTTCCCTAAAAGAACGTCGGAATGGATTGGAGTTTTTGCCCATGAAACCTTACAAACTTCTGCGCAAAGGAGCACTATTAAAGGGGATGTATGGCATTTCACAAGTCCTTCCTTTCAGCAAATGGCTGAAAAGCAGTTTCAATATGCTGAATTGGGCGCTCAAGAGTTGTATAAAAAAGATAAACACATTTCTTTTATCACGCATTATGGAAAGGTATTTTTTAAATTTTTTAGTATTTATATCCTAAAAATGGGGTTTTTAGATGGGCTTGCGGGTTTCAAAATAGCCGGCATATCGGCTCAGGCGTTGCACTATAAATTCGTCACACTGAATGCGTTACATAAGGTGTGAGGTGTTATGCCGCAATTTTTAACCACTGCAAAATCGCCTTTGCCGGTTTGCGGGATGTGATGTGAATATCGTGAACCTCGCCGATTTTAAACGAAATATAATCCCCTTCTCGCATTCTGACAACTCGCGTAGAGCCGTCTAAATTGATGATATGACACTCGCAAGTGCCTTCTAAAAGGATGAAACTTTCTAAAACATCATGGTGAACTTCTTCTGGCACTTCCTGTTTGACCCAAGCAATATTCATTTCCACAATATCATCGTTGCGAATAGTGTGTAAATGAATATCCTCAAAATCATCGGGGGGATTGACGCCTTTCACAGCTTCCGCCCAATCGAGCCAATTCGCATCGGGCATCAACAAGGGTACATTATCCAACGAAAAAGTTTGACGATGAGTTTTTTGCTGGCTCAGTTTCTGAATATTACCTAATATTTTATCGCGCATACTGAGGGGGGGGGTCACCGCATGCAGTTGAGCGAATTCAATCAATGCCTGTTCTGTTTGATCCAAATCACGGGTTGTTGAAGCGATATTGTTCTCGATGTTGAGAATATCACGCAACAAATCCGGCGTTATATTTAATCTACTTTCCAAAATATATGTGTTATTTTATTCTAAAATTTACTCAAAATTACTATAAAAATCTCAATTATCTTAACGTATTTATACATCAAAATATTTTCTCAATTCAATAAGTGCCATTCGTGCCCTCGTTTTGACAGTACCCAACGGAAGTCCGAAATTTTCTGAAATTTCTTGTTGCGTATAACCTTGAAAATACATCCATTCTATGACCTCCCGACACTGCGGGGTCAACGTTTGTACCAACCGATGCAATCCAATGGCATCAGTGGAGATGGAAGGTTCAGAAACATCCATCGAAGAACTTACGAGATTATCAATACTTTGGTTTTTCAACCGTTGAGAAAAAGCCTTGGAGCGGGTAAAATCTATGGCAGTGTTGCGGGCAATATTCAACAGCCAGGTGGCTAATTTCCCTTTTGACTCATCATAACTATCGGCATTGCGCCAAATTTTGACAAAACAATCTTGCAGAATATTTTCCGCATCTTCATTGGTACCGACTATTCGTTTAATGACCCCGAAAAGCATCGCCCCATAACGATCATACAACAGCGCATAGCCATTATTATCACCTTGCCGCAACAGCATCATCAACCCTTCATCTGTTATTTTAGGCATCGTTTTCTCAATTTCGGGCATACCAATAGAATAGTTTTCAAATGATTTTATCGAAAAATGACGTTCATCTCTCTAATTTTTCACAATTAATTAACCAAAATTATGACTTTTTTGGTAAATATTCTTTTTTTTTCAAAAAAAATCATTTTTAAAAATCCGAAACACCTACCTATTTCGTATGTGGAAAGGATTTATCTAAAATCCGGCAGCCGATTTTCACTTTTTGTTAAAAAACAAGACATTAAAATCTTTTTCTGACTTCTAACCCTCTTGTGATTAATGCTTGACCCTAAATCCAAATGATGTTTTTATCCCCTCAGCGTTGGGTAGATACTGATTCTGCTTGGAAAGGCTGAGGGGTGTTTTTTTTAGTAGTGTAATTTTTGAAAAAACTAAAAAAAAATGTTTAAGCATTAAGGGAATGGTAAAACAACATTATATTTTGATTTTAACACAATAGGCACATAGGACACATAGCTCTTTTAGTTCCTTACAGGATGACAAAGTGCTATGTGTCCTATGTACCTATTGTGTTAAAAAAAAACGATATTATCAATAATGACTATTCATATTCCCATCGAATTCAAAGCCCTCTTCCGTCATATTCTCTATAGTGCCTTTGAAATAGAATGAAAAATCGGATTTCAAGGGCTTGCCCAACCGTTGTTCGATGCCTTTTTTATATTTTTGGAATTGTTCAGGGCTGAGCGTTTGCCCATTGACAATAAAAACGCCTTCTTCCATCATGATGGAGCATTTTTCGTCTTTCAACAAGCCGTCGCGTTTGAGTTCTTGAAAAAACCACGAGAAGATTTTTTTGTGGCGTTTGTGCATCGCCTCACCGACGACGCCCATTTTATCGCCAATTTTGCCCATCTCCTCGCCAATTTTACCCATCTTTTCTCCGACTTTGCCCATATCTTCGCCCACATCACCCATTTGAGTGCCAATGCCGCTCATTTCTTCACCGACTTTGCCCATTTTGTCGCCGATATCGTTCATTTCTTTGCCGATGGCTTCGCGTTCTTCGTCGGTTTTGGCTTTTTTCATTTTCGATTCCAATTCGCGCATTTGCTTTTCGTAGGGCTTCATCTTTTGCTCCCACTGCCGCATCTGCTCTTGGTAGGGCTTCATCTTTTGCTCAAATTGCTTCATTTCCGCCTCGTAAGGCTTCATTTTTTGTTCCCATTGCTTCATTTCGGCTTCCAATTTTTTCATTTGGTCGTCCAAATCAGAAGTGTCTGACAGGCTGGCAGTGATATTGGGGTCCTTTTGTAAAGGAGTCTCCGGTGTTGCTTTATCATTGTTTTGAAAAGCAAATAAAGCGATAATGCTCAAACTTAAGGTGATTAGAAACAGCTTTTTCATGTTGGTATAATATTTAAAAAATAACGAAATAAAATCTTAAACTTGCTCTAAGTGTGGACAATATATAAACGACATCTAAATTGGTGAAATTGGTGTAGTCATTCGTTTAATTCGTGTTAGAGATAAACACCTAATCAATCATTATTAATCTCAAACTCCCCTTTCATCATTATATCATCGCCTTTTAATTCAAAGACAACACCTTCCATACCGAATCTGAATTTTTTATTCAAAAGTTCTCCTATTTTAGCCTCCACTTGTTTTTTGTAATTTTGAAACTGGCTATCTGCCAATTTTTTACCATCAATGGACAACCAACTACTATTACCTTTGACAATCACTTTTTTATTAAGTTGCACCAGCCCATCTTTGACCAATAGTTTCATAAATGTTCCAAAAGGAGAATCTTTATCGCCGTTAGCACCTGCAATGACGGGTTGTTGCAACGACTCTTGGAGGCTATTTAAGTTTTGCTGAATGTTATTGAAGCTGCGCGCCCCACCGGTTGATTGTCCAAAACCGTGTATTTTCAAGCGGATATATTCATCCAAATCCAAGTTTTTGTAACCTTTTTCCTGCATCTGCTTGATATACTGAGGGGTCACTCCGTGAATTTTCATCTCCACGGCTTTGGATAAAGATACCTCTTGGAAGCCCATTTCTTTGTAACCTTTGATAAAATCGGGCGTGACACCATGAATTTTCAACTCCACATATTTGCTGAGGGGCGTTTCTTTATAACCCATATCCGTAAATCCTTTTACAAAATTAGCGGTGACGCCATGGATTTTCATCTCCACTATCCGATTGGCAGAAAGGTCTTTAAACCCCATTTCGTTGACACTTTTGACGTATTCGGGCGTAATGCCGTGGATTTTAAACTCAACAATTCTGCTTGGCGACAAATCTTTATAACCCGAAGCAGTCATATTTTTGACATAATCCGCCGTGATACCGTGAATTTTGAACTCTAAAACTCTTTCAAAACTGAGGTTTTTATAGCCCATTTCGCCAAAAGACCGGGCGGTTTCGGGCGTAATGCCGTGAATTTTAGCCGCTAAAATATCCTCTGCGGACAGTTTTCCGAAACCGGCATTGTTCATTTTTTCGACATATTCCGCATCAATACCATGTATGGCGAAGGCTTTCAAATCATCGTTGGAAGGATCAACACCAGCCTTTTGAAGTTGTTCAACGTCAATTTTATCAATACCATGGATTTTAGCGTCCACTATTTCCTCCGGTGAAATGTCTTTTTTACCTTTTGAAATTTTTGTGATAAAATTGGCGTCAATGCCATGAATTCTCATCTGAATGGCTTCTTCCAAAGACAATTTCTGGCCTGTATTGGCTATGTCTTTCAAATATTGACCACTCAAACCGTGAATTTTAGCCTCCAAAATTTGCTCCAAAGGCACATCAACAAAACCGGCGGCAATCATTTCTTGGCGGTATTCGGCATCCACACCGTGTATTTTCAACTCGACGATTCTTTCCAAAGGCAAGTTGCTGTTCGCTCCTTTTTTGAACGTCGTGATGTAACTTTCTATATTTTCCTTGGTCAACCCATGAATCGCTAAATCTTGCAATTGCGATTTGGAGATAGAGGTGTAGCCATTTTGTTTCAAATACTCCATATAGGCTTTGTTGATATTGGACATAAACAAATGCATCATCATCTCTTCTTTGATATTGCTCATGCCATAACTGCCTAAATAGGCTTTAAAATCGGTGCTTTCTTCAAATTTGAACTTGCCGTAGCCTTCATTGTCCTCAAATTTGCCTTTAAAATTCATGGTGCCGGCTTCTCTTGAAACCGAAAAAGCAGATTCGGTAGTGGGCAAAGCCGAAAATTCCGATTTTTTGAAACGGCGGGTAGATGTCCAATTGCCGTTTTCAACATTATGGTTAAAGGTGATTTTCACATCTTCGCCGTCGATTTTGGCGTTCCAAAAACCCGACATACTGAGGGGAGCATCACCCCATTGAATAAATGAGTTTTCCGAGATTGTAATGTTGTGAGAGTTGTTATTATCGTTTTGAGCCAAATCCTTATTTTGGGCAATTGTCAAAACGACCAAAGAACCGACAATAAAAAATGTTGCAATAAGCTTTTCCATGACATTTGGATTTTGTTTTTGTTTTAAAATACGTTGAATGCGCAATAAAAATTGGCTTTGTTTAGGCTGACCCGCGAAAGCCAATGCCGTTGACAAAGGGAAAAAAGCCATTTCTTGAACCGTCACCAAGGTTTTGGCGTAGTGAATCGAATCACCTGTGAGTTGTATCGCTATCTCATCGCACGCACTTTCGCGCTCGTTGCGCACTTGTGCCGATAGCCACCACACGGCAGGATGATAATAAAACAAGGCTTCTACAAGACTTTGGAGAATGTTGAAAATATAATCGTGGCGGGCGATATGCGCCAATTCATGGGCTAAAATAGCTTCCACATCTTTGGGTGACAAGCGGTTGATAACGCCAATCGGGAACAAAATGACGGGTTTGAGATGTCCGACGACCACCGGCGAACGCACCAATGCGGATTCGACCAATTCAATACTTTTCGAGAGATTTAATTTAGCTTTCAAAAAATCTAATTTTTCAAGCCAATATTCATCCACCGAAAAATTGTGGCGGCTACGGATGAAATAAACATAGCTGATACTACCCAATATTTTGAGTAAAAACAACGCCATGCCCAACACCCAAATGGTGAGAATCAAAGGAATATTGTTGTTAAAATATGCCTTAAACATCTCAAAACCACCCGCTCCGATCAGAGGCGAGTCAGCCAGGGTTTGATCTTCTTCTCTTACTTTAATGATAGTCTTTTCTGCTTGGGCTGCTTGCTCGCTGGGTATTGCCAACGTATTTTCAGCGTTGACCAAGGTGGACTCGCCGGGATCAACCGTTAAAACGGCTTCTCTTGCTTCTGTTTCGCTGTTATAATAATAGGCAAAAGTGGACACTGCCGAAACCAAAATCGCCACTAAAGCGATATTACCGACTACATAGCGCACTTGCGCCGATTTTTTGCGCAAAACAAGCAAGATAATGCCGGTAAAAAGCGCAATCACCATGGCTTGCCAAAGGGAATGAATAACCATCCAACCGAGCGCGTATTGCAAGGCGTGCGAAAAAGGAGTGAAAAGATTTTCCATGACTATTGGTTTTTAATTTCCATTGATTCAATCATCGCTTTGATTTTTTCGAGTTCTTCGGGCGTGGTCACTCCGCTACCCAAAGCCCGCAGCACTAAAGAGGATGCCGAGCCTCTAAAAGCGGCATCCATGACCCCCCTCAGTACTTGCGTCTGCGTCACTTCTTGGGCAATGGCCGGCGCATAAATATGGCTGCGGTCAATAATTTCTCGCGTCAGCAAGCCTTTTTCCATCATGATTTGCATCAACTTCAAGGTGGTAGTGTAACCGATTTCCTTATCCTCAGCCCCGCGTTTTTTGTTTAAGGCGTCGTTGACATACCGCACCGTTTCGGGGCTTTTTTCCCAAAGCACTTGCAGTATTTCCAATTCGGCATCGGTGGGTACAGGTGTCATTTTTTCGTTCATTTTTATATCAATTTTATGTAGGAATTAAAGTTTTTTAACAAAAAATACCTGTGCGTTTACTTATTAATGATTCAAGGTTGAATCGTCTGTTTTTTACCATTCTGATTCGCCACAGTCAGAAACGACCCTTTACCTTTGGCGATAGCTTGAATACCCACTTCGGTTTTATCGTCCAAAAGCACCAAGCCCGAGCCGTCTGCTCCGGCGCCTAATTTGACCCGAATCGTGCCTTGTTTATCTTTCATTCTGAATACGGCTTCGCCATCCTCTTCAACTTTCAATTGGGCGCGGACTTGACCCTTGGCATCCACTAATTCAATCAGTTGCGCCCTTAATACTGGAATGGTTTCGGCCGTTTTATCCGTATTTTTCTGTCCGGTAGTAATCAAAAACAGAATACACAAATTGGTCAATAATAAAGCGATGTTGAGATAAGGTATTTTCATTGTTGCTTTTTTAATACGAATATTTTCGTATTGATGGTTTTAAAAAAAGGCGGGTTTTATGCCCCCCCCCGACCCCGAGTTTTCGGGGGAAATTATACCCCTCAGTATTTAAGACAAAGCTATACGAATATTTTCGTATTGTCAAGTTTTGCTACGACTTTTTTCGTAGATAGGGAAAATATTTTTATTCCCGTTGACTATTGACAATTTTGACGGCATCTGAAAAGCATATAAAATTTCCATACGTGCCGTTGTTGAGGTAATCTGTCCGGTTGCAGAATGACGGGCAGCGGCATGTTAGCAACAACCGCTTAACGACCCTGTGCTTAATACAACTTCTGTAACTAAAATTAGTTGCTTGTAATACCACACAAACCTAATCAATAATTATTTTTTGATAAAAAGCCATTATTTATTGTTTATCAATAATTATTTATTATCTTTGCATTATCATTTAAATTAAATCAAATAATAATTATGACAAAAAGTAACAAATTCGTATTTGATGGGCTACATATTATTGCTTGGGTCATCTTCGTTGGCTTGTGCATTGAAGCCGGAGCCTTAATCGTCAATTTCATTTTCAGTCTTTACAAACCTGAATTTGTCCACAGCCTATATCAAAAGTTGGACTTGAGTGATGTGTATAATCGCAGCAAATGGGCTTTTTTCAGTGTGTACAGTTTCATCTTGGTCATCTCCATCATGAAGGCATACCTGTTCTATGCGGTCATCAAACTGATTAGCAAACTTGATTTGTTAAAACCCTTCAACAGCTTTGTTTCCAAACAGATTACACTCATAAGTTACTACACTCTTTCTATTGGAATTTTAAGTTACATAGCTCGACAAACGGCTAAAAATTTACAGCATCGAGAATATGAAATAGACATTTTAAACCAGTTTTGGGCAGACAGCCAAGCATTTATTTTAATGGCGGCTATAATCTATGTGATTGCCACTATTTTTGAAAAAGGTGTTGAAATCCAAAACGAAAACGATTTAACCGTATAAACTATGCCAATCATTGTAAACTTAGATGTCATGATGGCAAAGCGAAAAATGTCGCTGAATGAGCTATCAGAAAAAGTAGATTTAACGCTTTCTAACCTTTCCATCTTAAAAACAGGGAAAGCCAAAGCAATACGTTTTAGCACTTTAGAAGCTATTTGTAAGGTACTCAATTGCCAGCCCGCGGATATTCTTGAATATGTGGAAGAATAAAAAATCGGTATTTCTTCCTTGTTGGAGTTAAATACTATGAGCAATATCAGCCACTATGTCAGATTCAATAAGCGATTATGAAAAAAGCCAATGAAATACTGTGATTTCATTGGCTTTAACTCGTTGGTTATCAATATTTTAATAGTTATACTGAGGGGGGGTATGTATCAATGCGAAACAACCACCCGCAAAGGTTCACTCGATAGACCATCGCTTGAAACAAGTCTTATGAAATAAATGCCATTGGATAGCCAGCCTAATGAAAGAGATTTTTCGACAACGCCGATTTGTTTTTTCCCTTCATTGTATTGCGCCATTTCTTTGCCACTCACATCTGATACACTCAAGGTCACTTCTTTTGAGCTACCCAAAACGTATTTCAAATTGTATAAATCATTCGTCGGGTTCGGATAACCGTTAACAAGGAAGAAGTCAGCGCTCGTTGATTTATTGGGTAAAAGGTTGACAACACCCGTGGTAGAAGAGGAATCCAGACGAATAGTATCTGACCCAATAACCGCACCTGACTCATCATATAAAGTATAACGAATACGCGGAGGTAAAATATTGGCAAAGACAATGTTGAAAGCACCGGAACTGTCTCTTGGCAACAATGTCAAAGGTTCTTGCAATTCAAAAAAAGCATTCTGACGGGCATGCGATGCATAAGAAAATTTCAAAATATCACTGCGTTCGCGTTCGGGATATTGTTCGGCACCTGTCACGGCTACAATTTCTGCGGTTGTGCCTCTATCGTCTATACCGATGCTGACAAATTTGACCGGAACGGCAATACGGTTTCCGACATCTTGTTTTTGAGTCAATTTATAGGTGGTGGCAAACATTTTGGCATATTTGGATTTCACTTTTGCCACCGCCGCTGTTGCAATATCCGTTGGATTCCATACATTGGGTTTCCAAGAGGTGTTACAGGAGTCTCCACTACAATGATAAACGGTAATGCCGATTGAACCTGTAAAAGTACCCGTAAAGTAGTTTTGGAAATGAACTAAACCGCCCGTCACCACATTGAGACTACCCACCCCCGGTATGGTATTGAACGGAGAATTATAAGCTGTTGCAGAAGGAAGAATAACCGCTCCCGCATTCCAATAGGTCGTTTGTATATTGCCCAAATTATCGTATTTCGTTATTTTTATACTACAAATCGGGTCATTAGGTATCATTTGATTCAAAATATTAACATCAATATAATTTAATGCAGCCCCTTGACAAACGCATTGTTTAATATCAAATTTATCGCATAAAGTGACAGGTGGGCGTTTACAATTGACCTTAATTGAATATACACAGTGCTGTCCGTTGGCAAAATTAACCGTAAATGTGACCGTAATCATCCCTGAAACGGTGGTGGCTTGAAGGTTCAAAGCAAAGTTGGTCAGATTGATACAGCCACCGGCAAAATTAATTAACCCATTGGTTGTCCCCACTACATTTACAGGAACAGTGGATGACACCACACACGTTGATTGGTTCTGATAACCTTGCACCACCCCACCTGCAACAGTATAATTGATGCTCGAAATGGCACCACCGCCCGTGTTTGTCAGTTTGATACCAGCTTGGCAGCAAGTGGTATCGCCATACGGCTCGAAGAAGCCACAATTCTGAATAGGCGCACAATCCAAACATCTCCGATAATCCACATCGCCAATCCGGAATTTATCTTGTCCTCCCGGCACATTGTTTAAATCCACAATTTTACCCGTCGTTTCGTCCCCACCTGCCGGATTAACAATTTCGAAACCGTAAGCAGTACTCCCAAAAAATGGTGCTCCGGGCGCGGATACATAATCATTCATACTAAAGACCGAGCCGTTGCAAACTTTGTTTCCTTTCAAGTCATAGTCACCATAATCACAGCCGCCCGTTGCATTTTGCTTACACCATAAGCCAATCGGATATTTTGCTACGGGTTCCGGTGCCCAAACTAAGCCGGATCGTTTCAATTCCAAAAGCCGAGAGGCATGAGCGGATGAAGTTGTTCCATTCATACTCCGCTCCGCCAAAAGCATTCTTTTGCCATCGGTTGAAATTTCAATATCGGCTACAGGATTGGATTTATTGGCGCAATTAGGACAACTGCTTCCTGTTCCTGTTACTTGATTCAGGTAAGGAATTTTATAAATCAGCGTTTCTGTCCCTGTGGGATTACCCGAAGCATCGAGATTGACTGACCAAATTTCATTATAATAATTGCCGGTCGGCGGATGATTGCAATCTATGGACCAACGACTGTAATACAAAACCGTATTAGCTGTAGTGGTACCGAATACAGCCACCCCCCATGAGCGTTGACCTAAAGGCGCATAATTGAATTGACTTCCATAACTCAAACCGTCAAAATTGGGGTCAAAAACATTTTGAACAGTTCCTGTCATGTCCATGCGGTAAATTTTACCGTCGTGAAAATTGGTTGCATAAAGGCTATTGTGAATTTTATTGTAACACACATTCCCTAATCCTTGCCCTTTATTGGGTAGTTCCACAAACTCAGTCATGGTATTCGCCGTAATTTTATAGATGCTGCCGCTGTTGGCAACTTGCCCCACATAACTATTAGTCACAGTATTGATGCCACCCCAAATGCCGCCACTAAAATAAACACTCGACGCCGCAACAAAGACATTACCGACATTGTCGTAAGCCAACCCGAAAACTTGACCTAAATTAGCCCGTGTAAACATTTGGCTTGACAGTGTTTGATTGCCAACACCATGACGGGCGGTTACTGCCGGTTGCGACCAATTCATGCCTGTAGGCGCTGTGCCTATTCCCGAAATATCCATCATAGCCATAACAAAATCAGTAGCTGTCGTCGCCTCACAGGTCACAACAACCGAATCGCATTTCAAAATGCCAGGTTCACCCGGTTGGGCTTGAGTTTGGAAATGTAACAATAAAAATAAGATACATAAGTGAGGTGCTTTAAAAAGATTGTAACATCGGTTAATGAGTAAATTTTTCATTATTAATGGTTTAGGTGAGTTAAAAATGGTTTTCAAATAGTCAAGGTAAAAGTGAACAATAGGTAGATATTCCTCTATTTTTTATTAAAAAGCGTGAGTAGTTGGAAATGCCTTTAAAATGTAGTTTTACAAAGAAGATAACAAATCCGGTAGGATGTTTAATTTACTGCAATTTACAATAAATTTTCTAATATTCATTGAAAGGTAATACTAATAAATACTGAGGGGGTGCTTGTTGAAGCCAAACTTTCCCTTACTTTTGTTAGATTACAAAAAAGGGTATCCGCAACCACGACTATGCCACCTAAAAAGAAAGAACATCCAAAGGAGAAAACCGCCTTACACGCCCGCAACAAGCATCGTGAGCGGTATGATTTCAAATTGTTGGTTCAGACTTGCCCTGCACTTCAGCCTTTTGTAACAGTAAACAATTACGGCGACGCTTCCATTGACTTTTTTAATCCCGAAGCCGTCAAGATGCTCAATAAAGCCTTGTTGAAGCAATACTATGGCATCGAACATTGGGATATTCCGAGTAATTATTTATGTCCCCCGATACCCGGGCGGGCGGATTATCTCCACCACATAGCGGACGTGTTGGGCAGCAGCAATAAAGGTATAATCCCCACGGGTCGAAAGATATTGTGCTTAGATATTGGCATCGGCGCGAACTGTGTTTATCCCATTATCGGGCACCATGAATACGGTTGGTCATTTATAGGTACTGATATTGACCCCGTTGCCCTCGAATCGGCGCGTCAGATCATCCAAGCCAATAGTAGTTTAAACGGAGCCGTCGAACTCCGTTTGCAACCGCATCCCAAAGACATCTTCAAGGGCATCATTCAAAAAGATGAACGATTTGATTTGACCATCTGCAATCCGCCTTTTCATGCGTCCTCAGTGGCAGCGCAATCGGGTACTTTGCGCAAACTCAGCAACTTGCGCCAGCAACGCGTCACCCAAGCCACCCTCAACTTCGGTGGACAAAACAATGAACTCTGGTGCGCAGGCGGTGAAGAACGGTTTATCAAGAATATGATACTTCAAAGCAGTTTTTTCTCGAGTTCGGTCTTTTGGTTTTCCACCTTGGTCTCTAAAGAGTCCACGTTGACAGGCATTTATGAAGCCCTTAAAAAAGTGAAAGCCGTGGATGTCAAAACCGTTCCGATGGGACAAGGCAATAAAATCAGCCGCCTTGTGGCTTGGACTTTTTTGAGTGTAGAGGAACAAAAGGTGTGGCGTGAGCAAAGATGGTGACGGTTGTTGGGAAGGACTTAAAACAATAAACGTAACATTAAATTAAAACATTATGTCAATGAAAAATAAAAAAGAGTTGTCAACAGAACAACGAGATGAACTGCTTAAAGTATTAAAAAGCCGTTTTGAGAAAAACATGAACCGCCATAAGGGTCTTCAATGGACTCAAGTACAAGCAAAGCTGGAAGTTGAGACGGAGAAACTGTGGGCGCTTCACATAATGGAAGAAACCGGCGGTGAACCCGACGTGGTTGGATATGATAACAAGTCAGGCGAATACCTTTTTTATGATTGTTCAGCCGAAAGCCCCAAAGGTCGAAGAAGCCTTTGTTACGACCTTAAAGCGTGGAAGTCAAGAAAAGAACATAAACCGGCAGATAATGCTATTGATATGGCTACTGCTATGGGCATTGAGATGTTAACAGAAGCGCAATATCGAGCCTTACAACAACTCGGAAACTTCGATACCAAAACATCCAGTTGGGTGAAAACACCTGACGCTATTCGACGACTTGGCGGCGCTATCTTTTGCGACCGTCGCTACGATACTGTTTTTGTGTACCACAACGGTGCAGAATCTTACTACGCTGCGAGAGCGTTCCGGGGATGTCTAAGGGTCTGAGTTTTTAAGTTGGTAACGTCAACCAATCAACAACTGATTTGAAAAAAGTGAATGAGGAGCAGAAACTAAATTAATATCAAATTTCAAAGATGGCTCTATCCGAGAACTTGCGTTGTGAATGCGGAAAGAGATTTGCCAACCTTCGCTTAAAGTGACTAAAAGAGTTGTTTTAGAGTTATCTTGATAAACTATTTCAATTAATCTATTTGGCAATTTTAACCGCTGAATTTTAGCTTTGGGTTTAATGTTTTCAAAAGGCAAATTCAGAGTTCCGTACAAATTAAAGGCTTGAATTTCTACTTTATTTTTACCTTTAATAACTTTATAAAAGTCTTTATTCCCAACTAAATATTCGACTAATCTCTCCGCCACTACTCCAGGGTTTTCCTTATCTAATCTCAATAATTCTGTTTTGAAGGCATCTAAAACAGGAACGTAAACGGACGTGTGATAATCGCCCAAAACCTCCCATTTTTGAGTGGCTTTGCTTGCTGTTCTTAACTTTGCCAAATTATCAAAAATCGGTTTAATCTCTTCAAAATACGAACTACAACAAGGTAAACTTAACCACTTTTGACCAAAATCTATTTCGTTTGACAAACGAGAGTGTTTCACAGCTCTATGATTATTTTTTGCCGAAACTCCTATTTCCCATTTTTGAAAAGATCTAATAGCAAGAACGTCACGAACATCACCAGTTTGACCAACATTATCTGCAACAATTTCGAGTTGCAATATATCTTTTTCACTAATTCCATTTGCTAAACGTGGCTCAATGTCAAGCAAAAAATTTACAGCAAAACTTGCGACTAATTTATAATGACTTTGAACTTTTTCATCGAAACTAATAAAACACTTTAACGCCGTTTTGTAGGGTTCATTTTCAACAACAGAAACGACTGTTATTACTTTTAAGCGTTCTAAAAATTCATTCAATAAAGCATATTCAAATGCTTTTCCATTTAATGTTTGGGTTGCAATTTTTGCCATTATACTGGTATACTGTTTATTATTTCATTCATTTTTTCACGTACAATTTTTCCATTAATTTCAGTTGGAATATTTTTAGACGTTAATTGTTTTATAACTTTCAATTTATCCAAATCTGTATAAATTTGTTGAGCTAAAACCTGACCCATTTTCACAGGAACAGCGTTACCAATCATTTTGTAACCTGTAACAACACTACTATATTCGAAAAAGAAAGTATCAGGAAAAGTTTGAATTCTTGCACATTCGCGAACGCTTAATCTACGATATAAATGCTCTTGTCCTTTTACAAATTCCCGTAAATTTTGCTTAATAAATGTCATTTTGGGCGCTTGAGGATGTAATGGTGCGTGACGTCCTCCTGCTTGAATCGTAAACGAAACTTCGTCCCATGAGCGCACACGATTTCTTGACATAAACATCGAAGAAAACCCTCCAATCATATATTCATGGTTAAGTAGTTTGCAATTATTTCCGTTAGTCAAATTTCCTTCTTTTGCAGGTAAAACTGAGTCTTTTAAATCACTAATTGCATTTTGGAGTGTAATTTTATTCATAAGAGTAGTCGGTTTCGGGAAAGTAAATTTTATGCCCAAATCCTTTCTATAACCAACGAAAAAAACTCGTTTTCTATCCTGTGGAACGCCATAATCAGAAACGTTTAATAATTGAAATGACAAGTCATATCCAATATCTGTAAACATTTGTTTTATATTAGATAATGCTTCTTTATGAGCTGGTAACAACATTCCAGATACATTCTCAGCAAGAAAAAACCTTGGTTTTTTATCAGCTAATATTCGCATAAATTCATAAAAAAGTTGACCTCTTTTATCGGCTATACCACGTTTAGAACCAGCTTCTGACCAACTCTGGCAGGGTGGTCCACCAATTATTCCATCGCAATCAGGAACTTCACTTGAAAGAATATCAACTATACTTCTTTTATCTAAAATCGTATTTTTATGATTCTTTTCATAGGTAGCCCAAATTTCTTTATCGTATTCGTTTGCCCAAACGACATCAAATCCAGCTTTTTCAAAGCCTAAATCAAGACCACCTGCACCTGCAAAAAAAGATACTACTTTCATAAAATTAATCCTTAAGTTTTCAACTACAAATTTAATGTATTTTGATAAACTTTCGACCAATAAAACTAATAATTATCATTGAACTAAAAAAGGACTCATCATTATTGTACCACAATCATCAAATTCCTACCCCCTCAGTATTAGCCACTCAAAGTGTTTAATTACAATATGGAAAATATTTAAAATAAAATAGTTGACAAAATCAACTATTTTATTTTATCTTCGCCCCATGAAGCAAGAG
>JANPGW010000327.1:0-64220 GCA_031424115.1 Saprospiraceae bacterium
GCGGTTCAGAAACCTCCTCAAACCTTACGAAGAATCGCTCAATAAAGACGTTATTATTGACGGTAAAATCTACCGTTTTGAACACGTGGCAGATATTCTCAGCCACATTTTAAATTCCTTCAAACTGAGAAAATAATGGAACTGATTCAAACGCATATTCCGGACATTCCTCTTTGGCAGCCCACTGTGACTCCAACACTGCATATTTGTAGTGCTCCAACGAGTGGGATTATCGAATTTATTCAACGCAACTGGTTGGGGATTTTGATTCTTGGCAGTATTTTGACGGGAGGCTTTATTTTTTTCTTTACCAACAAAAAACCGAAAGTGGTCAAACAGGATAAAGAAGAATCTATGTTACCACTATCTAATATATTTAAACCACTTTGACATGGCAGACAATACATTTCATTTGACAGTAGAGGCTTTAAGGTCTTCAACAATACGGTATGTGGTGATGACTATTTGCGGCTTGGTGCTGATGTGGTTTGTGCGAAAGTGGTTTTTCGTGCCGCAGTGTGGTATTGATGACAAATCTAAGCCCCCCCTCAGTATAACAGGCAAGTAGCGGTTGGTAGATTTTTTTCCTAAAAAAGGCTCTTTGACGTGTGTTCAGAGAGCCTTTTTTGTTTTCGAGAAAAAATATTCTTTAGGATGATTGTTTTTTTTGTGTAAACCAACGTGTAAACCACGAAACAAAAAAGCTTTGATTTTAATGTATAAAACATTCAAAATCAAGGCTTTGTAGAGTCGGGATGACAAGATTCGAACTTGCGACCCCACGCCCCCCAGACGTGTACGCTACCAGACTGCGCTACATCCCGTTTTTTTTGGGATTGGGGGTTGAGGATTGAGAGTTTGAATGTATATCCCCAATCCTCAGCCCACAATCCTAAAAAGTCGAAGTAAGTGGATTCGAACCACTGACCCCCGCCATGTCAAGGCGATACTCTAACCAACTGAGCTATACTTCGATGATGCTTTACTTTAAAAGCGGACGCAAAGATAAAAAATTTTTGGGTTTTCCCAAAATTAGTCTTTAATATTTTTAGGGTTTTCTTGTAAAAACATTCACAAAACAACTTATACTAAGCAGCGAAAAGAAAAAAATCAGAATCTTTTATTGTAGCTGAGTGCCTTTTGAGTTTTTCGGCAACCAATTTGAATAGAAGAAATACCCTTTGTTTTCAACACTGTTCGGGGCAATAAAACCATTTTGAATGCGTTTTTTCATTGCTTGGAAGCTATTTCAGGAAGCACTCATTTTTAAAATTTTATCATATTTTAAAACTATTATATGATAAGGTGAGAAAATTAATTGATGCTTTGGCTTGAGATAGCTATTTTTGCTGCCTTTCCGATTCATTTTCAAAAAATTGTATAATGTTCAAACGATTTTTACCGATTTTAACACTATTATTTGTTGGCTCAGTAGCTTCTGCACAAGTGCCTGAACCACTCATGGGCATACAATCTACCTTACAAACCCGTTCTTTGTTGGCTCCTTGTACGGGGCAAGCAAAAGCCGGCACCACAACGCGGACTCGCGGTATCAGCGCAAAAACCAGCAATCCGCATTTTCTTTGCTTGGGCGATACGCTTTTTGTGTCTAATACAGGGCGTGTTTTGACCGAAGACCCTAAACCCTCTACGCTTGCGGGCATCGGTTATATTTTTTATGACTGCGCACCGTCTATTACCGGACCTGGGTGGAGTGATGTGCTGACTGATGGATGCTTGAAAAAAACTGCTTTTAACGGCACGCCACCTGAAGGGGGCTTATACATCGCACGGGGTGATGCCACCGGTAGAGATACTTTTTTCAATAATGGCAGTTTGCAGAATGGATTTAAGGCTGGCTCACCACTCAAACTATATTTCGCTCCGGTTACTATCTATGATTTTAATGCTCGGGTAGCGAGTGTGGAAGGGGATACCGCTTGTGTGAATGTGAATGTGGCAGATGGTACAGCCACCGACTCGTTTTCGGTGGTATATCTGAACGCCATCAAAGTTTCTAATTTAAGATACAGCAATAGAGCGGGCAGTTTTACGGTATCAGGCGGTTTATCCGAATATGATGGCACGTCGAATTATACAATTGTGGTTAAAAAGAGAGGAGCGGTGACAACAGGAACTGTGACAGGAACAAAGAGACACGGAAACAATCTGACGTTCACGGTGCCTGACGATGGTCAATACGATATCCTTGTCACCGATGGTGTGAGTTGTGAAGGAACAGCGACTGTGTTTTTCCCGACTGTGGCGTTTACCTTGTCTAAAGAAGTGGTTAAGATGGGCGATACTGCTTGTGTGCGCGTGACAGCCACCGGTTTTAATAATGTGGGTGCTTTTCAATTTCTCATTACTTATGACCCTACATTATTGTCTTTTGTAAAATTGAATAACAGCAACATACCTGGTTTTGATGCCAATTCTGTCAACACGTCGCCATCAGAACCGGGCAATATATTTGCCACTTGGATTGCATCGGGCGGTGGTGTGACCAGAGCCGATAATGCGCCTTTATTTGAAGTCTGCTTTAGAGCTATCGGTCCCAACGGAACAATTTCTCCGGTTAGAATGACGGGCATGCCATCTTTCCCTTTTGAGATAGGCGATCCTAATGGCAATCCGTATGGCGTTGACACCATTCAAGGCTCCGTAAAAATCGGCTCTTTGCCGGTGAATGTTACTTTAAAAGCTGACAGTTTGACGTGTAATGGCGATAGAACCGGTAGGATTAGAATTATACCAACCGGCAGCGGAGCCCCCTTTGCTTACTCGTGGCAAAGCAAATCCAGTCTGGTTACCAATGGAATTGGCACAATGGCGGTGGGCGATACCGGAAAAATCACGAATCTTGCGGCAGGTATTTATTATTTGACTATCACTAACGCTAATTCAGACGTCAAAATTGATTCAATTGAAATTTTTCAACCGACCGCCCTCTTTAGTCCGACAATAGTGACGCAACCCTGTCCGGGTCAAACCAATGGTAGAATTCAGGTCAACACTTTGGGCGGTACGCCGCCTTATACATATTTGTGGAGCAACGGGGCTACAACATCCACCATCATAGATTTGTCTTCCGGCTCTTATGGCTGCACCATTACGGATTCAAAAGGTTGTCGAGATTCCATTCGGCAATCAATCGGCGCTATTCCTATCACCGTTACCAGTCGTAATATTACTGCTGCCCTGTGTAAAGAAGTCACTAATGGTTCTATTTTGATTGGTTCAGTAACGGGCGGATCGCCGGTTAATGGCAATTATACTTTTAGATGGAGTAACAATAAAACAAATGTGAGTACGACCTCCACTAATTCTAACTTAGGGTCAGGAAAATATTTTGTTACAATCAGTGATAACACCTGCGAAACGGTTGATTCATTCACTGTTCCCGCACAACGCACTTTAGGTTTGTTGGCAAGCGTCACGAATGTTGTGTGCAATGGCTTTAATACCGGTTCTATTCTCGTTACAGCAACCGGTTCATCGAATACGCCTTATGTTTTTACGTGGACAGGGGTGGCTAATAAAACGGATAATGTCGCTACCTCTTTAGCCCGCGATTTAGTCGCCGGAGCATACCCCCTCAGTATCAGAGACCAAGATGGTTGCCGAATTGATTCCTCTTTTACCGTGACACAACCCACGGGTATTATTATTGATTCAGTAGAATTAAAAAATGAATCGTGCTTAGTCGGTAACGACGGCTCTATCACGATTGCGGCATCCGGCGGCAATACAAGCACTTCAGGCTATACATATCGTTGGAGCCATAGTGTGCAAGCCACCCAGCCGAGTATTGCGAATTTGGTTGCAGGTACATATACCGTTACAGTAACGGACGGTGCCAATTGTTTTAAAACGCGGACATTCTCTGTTTCGGTTCCTCTTAAACCAACTTTGGCAACCACTACTCAAAATGCTACGTGTTTTGAAAAAGGAGACGGTGTGGCTAAAGTCATTGTGACACCGCCTTCTGGTGTCACTGTGACAGACTACAAATGGAGCAATGGCGGTGTGATTGATAGCATTACCAATTTGACCGCCGGTACCTATCGGGTGACGGTCACATTGAGCAATGGCTGTTTAAAGGATACATTTGCTACCGTAGGCGCACCAGCGCGTATTAAAATTGACACCGCTAACTCTTCGACAAAGAACCCTACATGCCCCAATGACAATAACGGTTCCATCATATTGGTAATGAAAGGAGGGACTTCGCCCTATATTTATACATGGTCGGGTGGACAACCTACCTCACAACCTGTTTTTGCATCACTTAAAGCAGATGTTTATCAATTTACTGTGACGGATTTTAACGGTTGCGCACCTTTAGAAACAGCAATCCCGTTAATTGCTCCGCCGGATATCAATATTACTTTTTCGGATATTGTATCAACCACTTGTTTTGGTATTTGTAATCAAAAAAGAGGAGATGGTAAAGCTACAGCTGTTGCCAGTGGTGGAGGAGCTAACACCGGCGTTTATTCTTATCGTTGGTCATCAGGGGAGGCAACCGCTCGCGCTGTGGCACTATGTGGTGGTTGGCAATCTGTAACGGTTACCGACGAGACATGTTTCAAAATAGATTCTATCGAAATAACCCAGCCTTTACCCATTTCTTTTTTGACGCCTAAAATAGAAGAGCCCAGTTGCTTCGGCAATCAGGATGGCAAAGCGGAAGTTATTGTTGAAGGTGGAACACCCCCTTATGCATATGCTTGGAGCAATGGCTCAACGACAAAAGATATTATCAATGTGGCAGCAGGCTCTTACTCTGTTATTGTATATGATAGAAATCAGTGTGTTGCCCCCCCCCTCAGTGTCCAAATCAATGAACCTGAAATGATGCAAGTGGATACGGTTGAAAGTGAAACAAGTAATGTTTCTTGTTTTGGTGCAGACGATGGAAGGATTAAACTACAACGCTTAGGCGGCAATGGTGGTACAACTACTTATCGGTGGTCGCCTAATATCTCTCAATCGGATTCTGCTTTTAACCTCAAATCCGGTATTTATTATATCACGGCAACGGACAGAAAAGGGTGTTCTACTTCAATCTCACATACCATATCACAACCTGATAAAATATATTATTTCCTGGAGCCGCCTGTTCAGCCTCGTTGCAATGGCGAGTTGACCTACGTGAAAATGGATACGGCATTTGGCAGTACTTATTTGCACCCATTTACAGTTTCCGTGGATAATGGACCCCAATATCCCGTGGGTTATCAAGTACCCGTTTTTGCGGGTGAACATCTTATCACTATTACTGAACAGATTACGGGTTGCTCAGATACGACCAGTGTAGTTATTGGAGAGCCTTTGCCCATTCTTATTCGATTTGAAAATATTGTAGATTCGGTACCCATTCCTCGTATGCTTGTAGGGTTAGGCACTCAAATCAAAATCAGCCCCATAGTCACCGGATCGTTGCCCATTGATTCGGTTTCGTGGACGCCGAAAGATTATTTGACTTTCACCAGCGAGCCGCTCCGCCCCATTGTTTCACCACTCGACGATCGCACCTACAAACTCCGCGTAACAGATGTGAACGGGTGTATAGGGGAAGCGAGCATTTTAGTGGAATTAGAGCGCAACCGTAATGTCTTCATTCCAAACGTTTTTTCTCCCAACGATGATGATAAAAACGATTATTTCGGTATTTTCACCGGGGTTGGTGTCAAAAAAATAAATTATGTACGAGTCTATGACCGATGGGGCGAATTGCTTTTCGCTAATCAGAATTTAGCGCCCACAAGCGACCCTTCACAAGGTTGGGATGGCACTTTCAGGGGCAAACCTGTTCAACAAGGCGTCTATCTCTACATTGCTGAAATCGAGTTTGAAGATGGTATAAAATTGCTTTATCGGGGTGATGTGACAGTCGCCCGATAGACGATAGAAGGTTAATTGTTCCCGTTTTTTATCTTTTAAAATAAAACGTTGTTGAAATGCTTCAGCAACGTTTTATTTTTTTAGGATAATTTCTGAATAAAAATTGATTAAGTGTTGAAATTGATTGAAATTTGAAATTGTTTGACATTGACCCAAAAGTCCATTTATGAATTATCTGTAAAATTACTATTGAATGTTGAATCCATTAGAACATAAAAACCATGTTAAAGACAGTTTTCTGCTGCCCTTGTATTTTATTATGATACTTTGGCTGGTTCATCTTTTCAAAATTTGGTCGGGGATGGATTTGGATTATTGGGGTATTTATCCCAGAGAAACTATCGGCCTCCGAGGCATTGTTTTTGCCCCTTTGTTACACGCGGATTGGGAGCATTTGGCTTCAAATAGCGTCCCATTTTGGGTTTTAATGGCTATGCTCATTTATTTCTATCGGCGTGTGTCTCTTCGAGCTTTTGTGATTATTTACTTTTTAAGCGGTGTTTTGGTGTGGTCATTTGCTCGGACAGGCATTTTTCATATTGGCCTGAGTTATGTAGTGTATGGTTTAGTGTCTTTTATTTTCTGGACGGGAATTTTCCGCCGCAGTATTCGCAGCATTGTTTTGGCGCTCATTGTTACGACACTGTATAGTGGTATGGTCGCCGGTATTTTACCCACAGCCGAAGTTTTACAAAAAAATATCAGCTGGGAGAGTCATCTTTTAGGCGGTTTAGTGGGCATTTTTGTGGCTTATTTTTTTAAAGAAGAACTGGAAGAAGGAGAAAAAGAGGACCATCATTACGCTCAAGAAAATCAAGAGTTTTATTTAGAACGCGATGTTTTTGACAAAACTCTGGTAGAACGGCGTCTTGAACAATTGGAACAAGAACGCCTCAAGCTCTTAGAAGAAGAGGAGCGGAAGCGCCAACAATTTCCGTTTTCCAATGGCTGGTTTTCTAACGATACTTTTTCATGAAAAAACAATCTTACTGGGAAGATGTCTATGCCGTTACCAAACTTGTGCCGCGCGGGCGAGTGACGACTTACGGCGCTATCGCTGAATACCTGCGCTTAGGTTCACCCCGCATGGTCGGTTGGGCATTGAACCATGCGCATACTGAGGGGGATGTTCCGGCGCAAAGAGTCGTCAATAGAAACGGGGAATTATCCGGTCGCAATCATTTCTCAACACCGACGCTTATGGCGGAGTTACTCATAGCCGAAGGCATCGGAGTAAAAGACGATAAAGTTCAAGATTTTAAAACCGTTTTTTGGCATCCCCTTGCCGATTTGGAAGAAGATGTGGATTTGTGATTAGTCTGGAATTAGGAATTAGGAATTAGGAATTAGGAATTAGGAATTAGGAATTAGGAATTAGGAATTAGGAATTAGGAATTGTGTAACAAATTCACTATCAATATGTTACACAATTCCTAATTTTTAATTCCTAATTCCTAATTCTTCAAGTTAAAACGCCAATAAATCCCCAATTGCTTTAGCTACTTTTTCCGTACTGGGTATCATTGTTTTTTCTAAAATTTCATTCAGGGGCACAGCGGGCACATTTTCAGCCCCCAAGATCCGCACTGGGGCATCCAAATAGGTGAAACAAGTCTCTTGAATTTTACCCGCCAAACTTTGGGCAAAAGATGGGCTCACCGCTTCCTCTGTCACTACCAAACACCGTCCATGTTTTTTAACCCTTTCAAACACAAGGGTTTCATCTAATGGAAAAAGCGTCCTCAAATCCACAATTTCGACTTGCCCCTCAAAGCCTTTCGCCGCATTCAATGCCCAATAAACACCCATGCCATACGTCACTACCGCCAGACTTTTCCCTTTTTTAACTTGTTGATTATCCGCCTGTAAAACTATGTTTCCTTTGCCAAAAGGCAGTACGTAATCTTCGCTCGGCTCGATTGTTTTGGCCCCCTCAGTACCCGGCACTTTAGACCAATACAAACCTTTGTGTTCAAAAATAATGCAAGGGTTGGGATCATAATAAGCGGCTTTCAATAAGCCTTTCAAATCGGCACCATTGCTCGGATAGGCTATTTTTAACCCTCGAATAGCGGTAATAATCGTCTCAACACTGCTCGAATGGTAGGGGCCGCCGCTGCCATAAGCGCCAATTGGCACACGCAAAATCATTGAAACGGGAAATTTACCATTGCTCAAATAACATGACCGGCTCACTTCGCTGAATAACTGATTGATGCCCGGAAAAATATAATCCGCAAATTGCACTTCCACTATCGGCTTCAATCCGGCAGCTGACATGCCCACCGTAGAACCGATGATAAATGCCTCTTGAATGGGGGTGTTAAAGACCCTTTCATCGCCAAATTTTTCCGCCAAAGTCGCCGCTTCTCTGAAAACGCCGCCCAAACGCCGCCCCACATCTTGACCATAAAAAAGGCACTCGGGATGTTTTTTCATCAATTCCTCAATGGCATGGAGTGCCGCATCTACCATCACAACCGGTTGATTATCAACGGGTTGTCTAATTCCTTTTTCTTCTACAATGGGTGTGTCCGCAAATATATGGGTGAATAAATCGGCAGGTGTGGGGTCGGCAGCTTCACGGGCACGATGAAAATCTTGTAAAACAGTTTCTTTTATCTCATTTTCAGCCTCCGCAAGTACCCCCTCAGTATAATCCTCATTTAACATCACTTCTCTCATTTTCACATAAGGGTCACGGCTAAAATGCTCCTCTAAATCATCGCGGTACCACTCCTTGCGGACGCCAGAAGTATGATGCGTCAAAAGCGGCACTTTTGCGTGAATTAAAAACGGACGCCGTTCGTGACGCATGATGTCAATCACCTCTTTAAACGTTTCGTAGCTTTCCACAAAATCGCTGCCATCAATCGAACGCGTTTCTAAACCCTTGAAACCTTTGGCATATTCGGCGGCATCGTTGGCGCGGGTTTCAGACGCATTGGCAGAAATATCCCAACCGTTGTCTTGAACGAGGTATAAAATCGGTAATTTTTTTAAAACTGCCATTTGAAATGCCTCCGACACCTCCCCTTCTGTTATCGAAGCGTCGCCGAATGAGCATACCACAATGGGTTTTTGATCGCCGTAATCAACCCCCAAATGCGTCATTTCTTTATATTTTATGGCTAAAGCAGCCCCTGTCATGGGAATCGCTTGCATACCGGTTGCCGCTGAAAGGTGGGGAATAGTGGGTTTATCAGCGTCTTTTAAGCTGATATGGTTATAATATTGCCGCCCACCACTGAAAGGGTCATCGCGCTTAGCCATCACTTGTAGCATCAAATCATAGGGTGTGCTACCTATAGCCAACATCATGGCATCGTCTCGATAATAGGGACCCATAAAATCCTGAGGCAGCAGCTGCATCCCGAGTGCCACTTGCACCGCTTCATGCCCGCGCGACACGGCATGGACGTATTTAGATACAAAACGGAAATTTTCTTCATACACCTCGCCAATGGATTTGGCAGTGACCATCAGGCGATACCCCCTCAGTATAATATCTCTTGAAAGTGTATTGGTTTTTGATTTGGTTATAGTCATCATTAATATTTAAAATTCGGTTTGAATATTTGGTTAGCTTTTAATAAAGTGCCAAAAATACAAAAAGTCTGCTTTGGTTTCAAAGCAAACTTTTTGAAGTGTAGAATAAACAATCTTATGTTTTTTGCTTAAAAGCAGCAATGGCATTTTTAGTAAAATTTGACAAGGCTAAGCGACCGCTAATTGCCGCACGTTCAGCGAGTAATATATCCCAATCTTCAGTATTTTGCCAAAAAATGCGCTTTAATTCACGCATGGCTTCGGGATTGTATTGCGTCAATTGGGTTGTAAAACGACCCAGGTAATCATCTAAAAGAGCCGTATTCTCAAAAACCTCGTTGAAAAGTCCTTTTTCTCTTGCCCACTCAGACGTGCGCCATTCAGTAGCATTGATGGACATTTCGGAATATGCCGAAAGACCCATTTTACGCTCAACAACGGGCCCAATCACAAAGGGTCCTATACCCACCGCCAATTCGCTCAATCTGATGGTGGATTTGGTGGTTGCCATGCAATAATCGGCAGCAGCGCACAAGCCAACACCGCCGCCAATCGCCCGCTCATGGGCGCGGACAACGACAAATTTAGGGCATTTGCGCATGGCATTGATGACATTGGCAAAACCCGAAAAAAACTTTTTACCCGTTTCTAAAGTGTCAATGGCCGCTAATTCATCGAAACTGGCGCCCGCACAAAACACTTTTTCGCCTTCACTTTTCAAAACAATGACCAATACTGAGGGGTCTTGTCCGGCAGCAGTAATAGCCGCTACCAACTGCGATAACAGATTGGATGGCAAGGAATTGTTTGCCGGATGATAAAATGAAATAGTACTTATCCCATTTTCGAAGGTCACATTGACATGACCAAGTTGTGTATTATCCATAATTTATAATTGTCTTTTCGTCACGCCTCTCCATTAATGGTTTTCCAAAGCAAATCTTTGAGTTCAACCAAGCCTTTTTGAGTGACAGCTGAAATAAAGACGGTCGGAATCCCTTCCGGTAATTCCTCTTTCAAAAATTCAATCATTTCATCGCCCATAATGTCCATCTTAGTGATAGCTAAAACGCGGGGTTTGTGCATCAATTCTTGGTTATACATCTCTAATTCTCGCAATAAAATATCATATTCCACTTTAATTCCTCTTTCAGTATCGCAAGGAATCATGAATAAGAGCGTCGCATTGCGTTCAATATGCCGCAAAAAGCGATGCCCAAGCCCTTTTCCAAGGTGTGCATCTTCTATAATCCCGGGAATATCCGCCATAACAAAAGAGCGATAATCGCGATATTCAACAATCCCCAGATTCGGAACGATGGTGGTAAAAGGATACGCACCAATCTCAGGCTTTGCCGCCGAAATAGCCGCTAACAAAGTGGATTTTCCGGCATTGGGGAAACCTATCAAGCCCACATCCGCCAGCACTTTGAGTTCCAGAATCATCCAATGCTCCTGTCCGGGTTCTCCGGGTTGGGCGAAGCGAGGTGTTTGGTTGGTAGAGGTGGCAAAATGAGCATTGCCCATGCCGCCACGACCGCCCGCAAGGAGGATGCGTTGTTCGCCCTCTTCAGTGATTTCAAAAAGGACTTCACCCGTTTCCGCGTCTTTGGCAACCGTACCAAGCGGCACATCCAATATCACGTCGGAGCCATCGGCGCCGTGGCTGTTATTGTCGCTGCCATTCCCCCCACTTTCAGCAAAGACATGTTTGCGGTATTTGAGATGGAGCAAAGTCCATTTATTGGTATCGCCTCTCAAAATGATATGGCCGCCTCTGCCGCCGTCGCCGCCATCGGGTCCCCCTTTTGGGACAAATTTGGCTCGATGCAAGTGCGTTGAGCCGGCTCCACCTTTACCACTGCGGCACATTATTTTTACGTAATCAACAAAATTTTCCATTTTTTACTCTATCAGCGCGCTGTTTTTTATGCTCATTGAAACATAAACCGACCGATTTTGCCGCAAAGATACTGAGGGGGACGAAAAAAAGTAGCTACAGGGGTAAATGAAACCCACATAATTTTTGTTGACAAATTTATTTGGGTGCTGCGCACTTTTTTTTAGCCACGAATTTCACCAATCCTCCCTACGCCAAAATATCCACCATTTCCAACAAAGTCTCATTGATGGTCTGATGGTGTTTGATGGCCACATCAAATGGGGTATAAGCTATTTCCATAGCGATTTGACCAATCATAACGCCTTTTTTACCATTCATCAAAGCACGAACGGCTTCCATACCTAAACGGCTTGCCAATACCCTATCCATGACTGTTGGTCTGCCGCCCCGTTGTATATGTCCTAAGATGGTGACGCGGATATCTTTTGACAATAACCGAGGTTTTATCTGTTGCAAAATCTCGAAAGCTCCCCCTGCATCGTCCCCTTCTGCAACAACGACGACACTGGCGCGTTTTTTATTTTCATAATTGGTGTTGAGCGTATTGACCAAAACATCCAGATTGGTGAATGTTTCAGGTACTAAAACCGCTTCCGCACCCGAAGCAATGGCGCTGCGCAAAGCAATAAATCCGGCATCCCGCCCCATCACTTCCACAAAAAAAAGCCTACCATGCGCATTAGCAGTGTCTTTGATATTGTCAATGGCATTCATGGCTGTATTGACAGCAGTATCGTAGCCGATGGTATAATCTGTTCCGTAAAGGTCATTGTCAATAGTACCGGGCGTTCCGACGATTGAAATATCGGGATGTTCTTCCATAAATATCTTAGCCCCGGTAAATGTTCCATTTCCACCACAAGCGACAATCCCGTCTACCCCAAATTTTTTGATATTTTCGTAGGCTTGTTGACGACCTTCTTGGGTCATGAAACGCTCGGAACGCGCCGTTTGAAGGATAGTACCGCCCAATTGAATAATACTGGATACGTCTTTTGATTCCATTTCAAACATATCTCCTTCTATCATGCCTTCGTAGCCACTTCGAATGCCGACTACACCAATGCCATAATGAAGCGCTGTGCGAACAACGGCACGAATATTAGCATTCATTCCGGGTGCATCGCCGCCTGATGTAAAAACTGCAATTTTTTTCATACATTCTATAGTTTGAAGATGTTTTTAGTAGGAATTTTATTTAGGTTCAAATTTGGCAATATTATTTAAATTTTCACCAAAAAAAAGCGGAATCTTTATTCAAAAAAATAAAGACTCCGCTTTTGAGGGAGAAATACAAAAAGTCGTTTAGGTGTCAAAGCTTTGAAAGCGTCTGACACCTTGAACTCTCGAAAGACCCACTAACTTTACGAAAGAACCCAAGAAAATGTAAAATAGTGCACCGCGCTCCGATTCTCGCAATTCCCCTTTGTCTGAAGAACTCCTACGGAGGTGTTATAGGGCAACTTACTGCACTTTAAGCATCGTACGCACCTGTTGGGTCGCACCATTTTGCAAACGCGCATAATACACACCCGCCGGTAAATATCCGCCGTTGAAATAAACCTTATATTTTCCGGCAGCATACATACCATCAACCGGAAGGGCAATCAATTGACCCTCGACGTCGAATATTTGCACCATGGTGTGCCCACCTTGCGTTTGGAATTCGATAGTCGTAGCAAAATCAAATGGATTCGGGAAATTAGAAATCAATTTCAAGCCTGATGCTTGATTGATTTCATGCGTATCCGTGATACAAGATGGCGAGTTGACGATATTGAGTTTTTGGAAATTGCGCAGCATGACTTTTTCGAGGTCGGTGCTATTGACACAAAACCAATCACTTAAAATAGACGCATACACCGAGCGAAAATCGTATTGCATCGGTATATTTGCATTGACGTCAACGCTGGTTCCAATGGTCGGATTATTGCCCAAAATACCCCCATGAAGACTTGACCCGAATACAAACATGGGTAAAGCGGCGCCGTGATCGGTACCAAAGCTACCATTCGATTTAATGCGCCTGCCAAATTCCGAAAAGGTCATGCCCAAGACCCGATTATCAATTTTCAAGGCTTCCAAATCGCGTTGGAAAGAGAAAATGGAATCATTCAGCGTTTTCATAAGTTCTGAATGCATACCGATTGTATGATCATTTTGGTCAACTTGAGCCGAATGTGTATCGAATCCACCCAAAGAAACCATAAATACACGGGTTTTTAGCCCGCCCTTCACCAGTCGAGCAATGGCTTTCAGTTGGGTAGCCAAGTTGTTATCAGTCGGATAGGCTACGCTACTATTGGAACCTTTGCTGTATGCCAAAGCAATAGCATCACCGTATTTATCGGCTTGTTTAGCGACTAACCGAATATAAGCCAATTCTTTGCCTGCTTTACCGGTTAAAGCAGGAGTACCGATATCCGTAAAATTATACAAGTTGGTCAAATCCGGATATGAAACCGCCATGGGACCCGTTAAGCCCATGAATGTCAAAGTCATATCACCTACTTGGATAGCCAATGGATCCGGATTGACAGAATTGGGATAGCCCTCAGGGTAATTGGGATATTCATTCATCATATACCGACCTACCCAACCGGTATAAACATTTTCAGTAGCATTCGATGCGCTCATCCAAATATCGGTAGAGCGAAAGTGTGAAAAACTTTGACTCGGATAACCCACCGATTGAACAATTTTGACTTTACCTTCACTGTACAGATTAGCAATCCCAGACAAGGAAGGGTGCAAAGCGGTGGTGTTTGAACCATTCAGTTTAGCAACTTGTGATTCATTAATCAAAATATTGGAACGGGCAGCAGCCAGATTAGCATATTGGTCGAGTGGAATGACGGTATTCAGTCCGTCGTTGCCACCATTTAATCGGATGATTACCAACACATGGTTGGTTTCGGCAGCTGCATTAGTCAAAAGCCTCATCCAAGGCGAGTCCATAGCTCCTAAGTCATTATTTTTCCCAAAAAATGACGGCATGATGGCACTGACAGCTGATTTTTGTATAAAATCTCTTCTTTTCATTGCTTTATATTGAGAAGGTTTTTAGGATAAATGGAATTCCGGTTGGTCAACGAGAAATTTGTAAAAAGTTTGCAGACGGGTATTCACCGTGGTTGTATTGGTAGCATTCGGATTGCCTTTATAAGCATCCCAAGCATCTGACCAATAATAATCACTGGATTGACCCGAAAGCAAGATGTTTTTAGCGTAATTTTTAAACGTTGTAGAAACCGGCACCCGATACAGCAATTCTAATACGGCATTAATCAACTTATTCGGGTCGCCCGCATCAGCGCCAAATAGGTCAGTGACTTTTAACACATCTATCGCTAATTTTTTACTGTTGCCTAAGCTGATGCCCGTATTGGTGAAAAATTTATCCACAAAATTGACTCTTTTCGGAAAACTATCCGTGTTAATCCAAAACTCATGAAAAGAAGGAATTTGGTAATATGCCGACCAGCCAGCCACATTGGGTGGATTGCCTAAATTTTGCCCCTGTATCGAAGCACCGTTATAACGCTCACCGGCGAAAGCATGCCAAGCGAGATATTGTTCGGTATAATTAGCAGCGGTAGGTATTTCAATACTCAGTTCTCGAGCAATCCCGACGACATAATCAACCGGGCTTTTTATCATACAACCTTTGTTTGCCGCATCAAAAAAATGCTCGCTTGTGAACAACGCTTTCAGAACTGGCTTCACATCATAATTGGATTGGCGGAAAATTTCTGCCAATGGCGTAATGACATTTGACTCTATATCCGCATCAATCTCATAATAAATAAAAAATGTATAGAGCTTTCGACAGAGAAATTTAGACACTTCATCTTTTGAAAAAATCATCTCCAACATGTCATCAAACTCTTTCTTAGCATTCGCCTCCGTATTTTGAGCCGCATTGCCCGTTATGGTTTTATTACCAAAAAAAGGAGAAAATTGTTTAGCGCCCGTGTCATGCGTATTCGGGTTGAAATAGGTTTCGTACACCCAATTCCCAGAACCAACCGGTGACTCTACTTGTCGAATTTTCCACCCCGTGAGGAGCTTTGCACCGGCTTTAACGTCCCCCTCAGTATATTGAGAATCTGGACCCTTTCCGAGTGTAAAAAGCTCTTGTAACTCACGGGCATAGTTTTCGTCCGGAGCGTTTTTGCTATTCAGATAGCCGTTTAAGTAGCGCAACATTTGTGGGTCAAAAGTGATGTCTCTGACAAAATCTTTGAAATTGCCAAAAGCATTTTTTCTGAGCAACTTAACGTAATTGTAGCCTAAAATAGATGCGGTATCTATATTTTCAGTCGCAAAATGATTGTGCCAGAACAGCCCCATTTTTTCAAATACCGAGCGGTCTTGGTTTATCATGTTGCCTATCCACCATGCGCGCAAAGAGGTACGGCGTTCGCCATTGAAGTTACCGTTTTCTTTTGCCGTTGTCCAAGTCATACCGGCAGTGACGCCATCAGAAGAGCCATCAGCTTTGTTGCCATAGGTTTTGATGGGTGGTAAAGACTCGGTCGCGGGAGCGGTCAGTAGCGTATTCACTACTTCGGTCAGCGTTTTGCCTTTAAAATAATCCACATCAGCTTTAGTCGCCCCAAACATGGTGCGTTTGAGCAAATGGATAAGCTGGTCTTTGCCAAAAGTACCCGTGTATGGCGAAATGCCGGAAAGAACGCGCGGGCGGCGAGACGGCTGAACGGTCGTTGCAGAATTCATTGACAGTCAGTTTATTATAGATTTTAAAAATGAGTTTAGATAAATGATTCGATAAAAAATGTATCCTTGTTACCTTTGGGGAGTTGTTATTACTATTAGACAGTTCAAATTAAAATTGGTTTAATCCCTTGTTATAAGATATTAGATTTTGTTAAAACGCTGCTTTGGGTTAAAACTTTTTTTGATGTAAAATTTTAACAAATAATATTTGTCTTGGTGCTTCGCACCTTTTATTTAAGCCACGAATTAACGAATTTTTCTAATCTACGTGTTGACAATAAAATGCTTGTCAACACGTAGATTGGTGAAATTTGTGCAATTCGTGGCTAAAAACAAAAAGTGCGAAGCACTTGTCAACACCTAAATTAGAAAAATTCGAAAATTCGTGGCTCAAAAACAGTGCGAAGCACTTATCAATACCTAAATTGGTGGAAATTAGTGCCATTAGTGTCTAAAAAAAGTGCGCAGCACCCACCCAAAATCACTCCGCCAATTCCGGAAAAAAAGCATCTTTAAAATAATCAATTTGTGGTTCTTTACCTCTTCTCAGTATAACACTCACCACATCAAATCGAATCGCTTTATCATGCCCGCTTTTGTGCAGATAGCCGATAGCTGCCTTAATCATCAATCCTCGTTTGCGCGTATTGACCGCATTTTCGGGTCGCTCAAAGATATCTTCTGAGCGGGTTTTGACTTCTACGAAAACGAGCGTCTCACCGTCGAAAGCAATGATATCTAACTCTGCCCGTCCATGACGCCAATTTCGTTCCAAAATCTGAAAACCTTTTTCTGTGAGATAGCGGGCGGCAAGGTCTTCGCCCTTTTGACCAAGTTCGTTGTGTTTCCCCATAGTATAGTTGTTAGGTTTTTGAGCCACGAATTTACGAATTTTACCAAACTACGTGTTGATGCTGAGTGTCGTCAACATTTAGATTGGTAAAATTCGTAAATTCGTGGCTCAAAAAAAGAAGATGCGCAGAACCAAACTACCGCCCCGCATGAATCAACAACACCGAAATATCCGAAGGGCTTACCCCCGAAATACGGCTTGCCTGACCCAATGTTCGCGGTCGAATTTTAGTCAATTTTACCCGCGCCTCCGATGAGAGCGAAGGCATAGCGTGGTAATCAAAATGGTCGCCAAGTTGCAAATCTTCCAAACGAATCATTTTATCCGCCATTTCTTTTTCTTTCACGATATAACTTTCGTACTTCATCGTGATTTCGGCGCCTTCGATAATCTCAGAATCGTATTTTTTCAGAAATTCCTCGAGTTGTGGAACAGCTTGGCGCAACCCCTCAGTATTCACCTGTGGGCGCATCAATATTTTGTGTAATTTCACCCGTTGGTCAATCGCCGGAGAATCAAGGCTTTCTAAAAAGCCGTTGACAACTTCGGGTGCCACATTCATCTCTTTCACAAAATCGGTGATGGCTTTTTCGCCTTCTACTTTGGCTTTCACGCGCTCCATGCGTTCGTCCATATGCATCATGCCCATTTTAGCCGCCAATGGCGTCAAGCGCACATCGGCATTGTCCTGCCGCAACAAAATGCGGAATTCGGCGCGGCTGGTGAACATGCGATAAGGCTCTTCCGTGCCTTTCGTAATCAAATCATCAATCAAGACGCCGATGTACGCCTCAGAGCGTTTTAAAATAAACGGTGCTTCCTCTTTTATGGCCAAATGGGCGTTGATACCCGCCATCAAGCCTTGACAAGCCGCTTCTTCGTAGCCAGTAGTGCCATTGATTTGACCCGCAAAAAAGAGGTTTTTAATCAATTTTGTTTCTAACGTCAATTCCAATTGCGTCGGTGGAAAATAATCGTACTCAATGGCATAGCCCGGACGGAACATTTTCACATTTTCAAAACCCGGAATATGCGTTAACGCTTTATATTGAACTTCTTCGGGCAGCGACGATGAAAAGCCGTTGATGTAAATCTCGACAGTCTCCCAACCTTCGGGTTCTACAAACAACTGGTGCCGCTCTTTATCCGCAAAACGATTGATTTTATCTTCGATGGAAGGGCAATAGCGGGGCCCTAAGCCTTGAATACGCCCCGTAAACATGGGCGATTTGGCAAAGCCTGTTTTCAGTATTTCGTGCACCGTATCATTCGTATAAGTGATATGACAAGGGCGTTGTTTGGTCAACTTCGGAGTTTCGGTATATGAAAAACGTTGTGGATTCTCATCGCCTTCTTGTACTTCCATGCGGTCGTAGTTGAGCGAGCGACCGTCCACGCGGGGCGGTGTACCCGTTTTCATTCGTCCGGCTTCAAAGCCCAATTGTACCAACTGTTCGGTAATCCCTTTGGCAGCCGATTCACCGGCGCGACCGCCGCCAAACTGCTTTTCACCGATGTGAATCAAACCGTTGAGGAAGGTGCCATTGGTCAAAACCACCGCATCCGATTCAATTTCTAAACCCATCGAGGTGCGAATACCGCCTACTCGATTGTCTTTTATAATCAATCCGCCGACCATTTCTTGCCAAAAATCAATATTGGGATGCGACTCCAACATCATCCGCCATTTGTGGGCAAATAGCATTCTATCGCTTTGTGCTCTTGGGCTCCACATGGCAGGCCCCTTTGACCGATTGAGCATTCGGAATTGAATCATGGTGTGGTCGGTCACAATGCCCGAAAAACCGCCCAAAGCGTCCACCTCGCGCACTATCTGCCCTTTTGCCACGCCCCCCATTGCCGGATTACACGACATTTGCCCGATGGTTTGCATATTCATGGTTGCCAAGAGCACTTTTGAGCCCATATTGGCTGCCGCTACTGCCGCCTCACACCCCGCATGACCCGCGCCGACTACTATTACATCATATTTTGGAAACATTCAACAATTCTTTAAAATTCGGCGCAAAGATACGGCAAAATGTGGGAAAAAGAAAATGGTTGTTGATGCCCTGTATATGGAGTCCAACACAAATCTTTAGTTTTTTTAAAACACATAGGCACATAGAGCACATAGAAAGCATTAAAAATCAATAAGTGAAGCTATGTGCCCTATGTGTCTATGTGTTTTAAAAATATACCCTTTAAATGAATGTTTGACTAAACCCGTTTTCTCAAAAAAAAATTGGGGCTACGCCCCAAGCCCCCTTTACCACACCACGCATTCACGCCATTTCGTCACAAGGCGTTCAGTCGGTCGTCCCTACCCCTCCCTCACCGCCTTGTTCCTCCATTGTGCTCATTTTTTTCCCTTTCTCCCTCTTAACGAGGTCGTTAGGGCTTTTTTGCTCACAGGATTATTGGACTCCAAACCCCTAAACTGAAGGGAAAACTAACGCCAAACGAAAGCCGATAAAGTTGTAACGGTACGACGGCGAGTCGTCGTTGCGGTACGGTGAGCGGCAGTCCTGACCCGAGGACTCGGGATAGTCCCAACTGCCGCCGCGTCGCACACGGAAAGCACCCTCTTCTTTGTCAACCCACGCACTGCCATCATCGGGTGCACCTTCGTAAGTACCGTGCCATTGGTCTTCGCACCATTCAAAAACATTACCACTCATATCATACAAGCCCAACAAATTCGGCGTTTTTAAGCCAACGGGTTTAGTTTCGCCGTGGCTGTTTTCATGGTACCAACCGACTTCATTGAGTTTGTTGCTGCCCGCGTATTTGAAAAGAAGTTCTTTTTGATAAATGCCACCTTTTGCTGCATATTCCCATTGGGCTTCTGTGGGCAGGCAATAAATGCTGTTTTCGGGACGCAAGCTTTGGGTCAACTCATTGAGTCTTGGCAAGAACTCTTTCGTAATGTCGTCCCAAGACACTTGTTCAACAGGACGGTTTTCTCCTTTGAAATAAGACGGGTCGTTCATATCCGTCTTCTTCATTACCCACGCCCATAAGGCTTGGGTGACGAGAAACTCTGCCATATAAAAGGGGCGGACACTGACAGAATGAACATGTTTTTCATCGTCATAAGCCTCTTCGTCATGGCTGCCCATCTCGAAAGTGCCGCCTTCGATGTGTATCATGGTGAAGGTGAGCGGGTTGTCCTTGAATGTTTGAATGTGGTTTTTCATGTGTTATTTCTATATATCGCAAAAATAACAAATGAATGGGAATTAAAGGAGGAAATTTAGGGACGCTCCAAGGTCTATCTGCGACAAACAAAAAGCGGTTACCTACCCCCCCCTCAGTATGTAACCGCTTTTTGATAATAGCGTTTTCATGTAAAACTTTTAACTTCCTCACAAATCCATTTCCCCAATCTTTCTCAAAAACGTTTTATTTTCATACAATTTTTCTTCAATATCTTTCATTTCAAGGTTGAGCGCAACAATGGATAAGTGGATTTCGCGCAGCGAGAGGGCTAAGGACAAAATCAAGGAAATGATGCCCACGCTGAACATGTTTCTGGCGGTTTCGGGTCGGTTTTCAAATATGAAATACATGCTCAAAACGCACAAAAACAACGAAAAAACGCCCAAAAACTGCATGTTTCGGATAAGATAAATGCGCCGCCGCAAGTTTTTTATCTGACCAATCAGGTGCTCCTCTCCTTTCTCGGTGTATTTATCTTTGAGATTGCGGATGAGGGATGAAATCGCTAAAAAGCGGTTGGTGTAGGCTAATAATATCAGCGATACAGCCGGAAATAACACAGCGGGGGTTGTTAGACTGAATTCCATAATGGTGTATTGATTAAAAAGTAATATCCAAGGCAACGTCTTCGTTGCCCCGTTTGACGACCACTTTCGTGGTTTCTCCTTTTTTGAATTTAGCGAGCACATCCATGTAGCCATAAACATTTTCGATATCCCAATCGCCAATTTTGATAATAACATCGCCGGTTTTGATACCGGCTTTGGCGGCGGGTTTGCCGTCAGTGACGCCATCAATGCGCATGCCCTTTTTATCATAAGCGTAATCCGGCATCACGCCCATTGTCACTTTGAAGTTGCGGGATTGGTTTTGCGGTTGTTTGGTGGTCTGAAAATCCAATTTCGGGAAAGTGCAAGTACCCTCAATCAGTCGGACAGCAAAGTCTAAAACCCGTTTTTCGCCGACGACATCTATCTTGTCGACGTCATCGCTCGGCTTGTGATAATCGCTGTGTTGCCCCGTAAAAAAGCCCATGACAGGCAATCCTTTCAAATAAAAAGAAGTATAATCAGAGGGGCCCACGCCTGACGAATCGATAACGATTTTCAAATCCGGTTTCAACACTTCAATCATTTTGCCCCATAAACTGGATGTGCCAATCCCTTGCACCATCAAGCCTTTTTCGTCGCGATAGCGCCCAATCATATCCATATTGAGCATATAATTGACTTTTTCAAGTGGGAACGTCGGAAATTCAGTGAATTTTTTTGACCCCAATAAACCCAATTCTTCTCCCGAAAAACACATGAATAGAAAATTGAAAGGCTCTTTTTTGCCATTTTTTGAGAAATGACGCGCCAATTCAATTACCCCCGACGTTCCGGAGGCGTTGTCATCTGCGCCATTGTGGATTTTACCTTCGGGGTTGGCATCAAGCGAGTTTTTATCCAATCCTTTACCCAAATGGTCGTAATGAGCACCCACCACTATGGTATATTCACCACCATTATCCAAAAAGCCGACCACATTTCGACTTTTTTGTTTGGGCGCATTCGGGTCGTCGTTGCCGTGCGGATTAGTCATTTTAGTGTACTCAAAGTTGTGAAACCAATCTCTTTGTCCACTATCCCCGTTTTTAAAACTACCCATGGGTTTGAGCCCCACTTTTTTAAACTGCTTGGCAATATATTTTGCCGCTTTTAGCTCGCCTTCGGTAGAAGTGCCGCGCCCTTCAAGTTTGTCGGACGCAAGAAACTCGATGTGTTTTTTGATATTACTCGTAGTGATGATTTGAGCGTTCAGAAGCCCCCCCCTCAGTATAAGTATTGTACTAACCAAAATAACCAAGCGTATTTTCATAGATTAAAATGTTTAATTCAGTAAAATAATGGACAAAGTTAACAATTAAACCATCAAGATAACCTTTGAGTGTCCGGTCAAAAAATCGTCATTCTTTCAAAGCGGTTAATTTTCTGTTAAAGTCACGCTAAATGGTTCATTAAATATTTAAATTTGTTGAAATTTTTTAATCTAAAGTAAAACACACCAAGTGCCGCTTGGTTTTTAAATATTGATATGAATCAAAAAGTTATATGGTTGATAACGGGTTTGTTGTCAGTTGCTGTTGTCGGAGTGATGTCTTTGCAGTTGAAATTTATATTGGAAAGCCGCGAAGAAAAAGAAAAACTGTTCGACAATCATATCCGCAATGCGCTCAAAAATGTCGCAAAAAAAATTGAAGACGCCGAAGATTTACAAGTGAATCAATTCGCAAATGGCTACTCTATTCAACAAATTGAAAGGGATTCCAATAGCATTGTATTCAAAAGTACGACTGTCATTCAGCCCAATCCTCATCCCGAAGAGAAATTCAAAGCTTTACAGATTAAACAAATGCAGTATGCCATTTTGCCCATTGAAGAACGGCTCAATTTACCCTTACTTGACAAATCGCTGAAGCAAGAGTTTATTGAACGCGGCATTAATATTTTTTACAATTATGGTGTTTTTTCAAACAGTGCAAACAGTTTTATTGCTTACAACAACCATTTTGTTTTTCCTCAAGAAAATCAAGTTTCTTTTTTTGCCTTAAAAAATTCGGAATATCAGGTAAACCTTTTCCCGACTGATATTAATTCGCCGGGTATGTTGGCAATCGTATTCCCGAATAAAGACAGGTATATTTGGTCGGGATTGTGGAATATCTTGTTATTGTCGCTGCTTTTTATTGTCATTATTTTGGGCTGTTTTGCTTACACTATTACGGTTATTTTCCGGCAGAAAAAACTATCTGAAATGAAAACGGACTTTATTAACAACATGACGCACGAGTTCAAAACACCGATTGCCACCATTTCACTCGCAGCCGATTCTATTACGAATGCTTCTATTATCAATAATCCTGACAAGGTAAAACGCTTCGCCGATATTATCAAACAGGAAAATAAGCGCATGAACGGGCAGGTTGAGAAAGTGCTTCAAATGGCACTCATTGAGCGCGATACCCTGAAGTTGAATTTCAGTTCCATTGATGTTCATGAGGTCATTAATCAGGCTATCGGCAATATAAGTTTGCAAGTCGAGAAAAAAGAAGGCACTGTTACGGCACGTTTGCATGCTGAACGTCCCGTCATTGAAGGTGATATGAACCATATTTCAAACATTATCAACAATCTATTGGACAATGCCAATAAATATTCGCCCGAAAAACCCGAAATTACGGTCAGCACCCGCAATGTTTCGAACGGCGTGGAAATAACAATTGCCGACAAAGGCATCGGCATGTCCAAAGAAGCCAAGAAAAAGATTTTTGAGAAGTTCTATCGGGTTCACACCGGTAATCTGCACGATGTGAAAGGGTTCGGTTTGGGCTTAGCGTATGTAAAAACAATGGTAACGGCGCACAAAGGCTCGGTAGATGTAAAAAGTGAACTCGATAAAGGCAGTAGTTTCATCATCTTTTTCCCATTTCATGTGCGAGACATTAACTGATGATTTTCAAGAATGAAGCCTTAAACCATTCTTGATTCTCAATGTTGTAACATTATTATTAATCTTTAAAAGTTTAACATAATGAAAAGACTGTTTTTACTACCCCTCAGTATGGTTCTATTATTGAGTGTTTCTAAAGCGCAAAATGTGCTTTCTTGTTGTCAATTGGTAACCATGGAAGACTATCAAATGCTGGGGGCATCAGCTGATTTCGTACGGGCACATGCTGAACCTTTACCTTTTACGTTTATTAGCCAAGCCGGTGGCGAAATGATGACTTTCCCGACGCCCGATGGCAAGGCTGCCAATGCTTTTTTGATAAAAGCGAAAAAACCTTCCAAAAAATGGTTGTTTGTCTATCAGGAATGGTGGGGTTTGAACGATTACATCAAGAAACAATCCGAGACTTTTTACAATGATCTTAACGGCAATGTCAACGTCATTGCTCTTGATATGTACGATGGGAAAGTTGCCACCAAAAGCGAAGACGCTGGCAAGTATATGAAAGAAGCGAATGAAGAACGCTTGGGTAGTATCATGAAAGGTGCTTTAACCTATGTCGGTAAAAAAGCGAAAATTGCTAGCGTGGGTTGGTGTTTTGGCGGTGGATTATCTCTCAAATCTGCTTTGACGGAAGGCAAGCAAGCTGTTGGTTGTATTATGTATTACGGCATGCCGGTCAAAGAAGTTGAAAAGTTGAAAACTTTGAAAACAGATGTTTTAGGTCTGTTTGCGGGCAGAGAGAAATGGATCAGCAAAGAGGTGGTGATGGAGTTTGATAAAAACATGAAATCCGCCGGTAAGTCTTTGACGTATAAAATCTTTGATGCTGAACATGCCTTCGCCAATCCTTCGAATCCCAATTTTGATACTGCTGCAACAGCAGAGGCATACAAAATGTCAATGGATTATTTAAAAAAGAAGTTTAAGTTGTAGCGTTTATGGTTGTATTGCTGTATTGCCTTTGCCTGTAATTAGCAAAAACAATACAGCAATACAACAATTACCACCCAATCCCGTAATCTTCCCCATGATTACTCGAGCCGCCCCAAAAGCTCCCGTGTTTCCAATCGAAATAAATGGCATTGATGGGCCCGCTTGTTCGGTCTTGATACGTTATTTTATACCCCATTCGGCTGAGTTCTTTGCGAATCCAAGCGGGCATTTCACTATTCAGTGTCAGTGAACCCACGCTTTTTTCATGTTTACCAAAACTGGAATACATTTGATACGTCTTGAAACTCGGTGCTTCGCAAGCTTCTTGAACGGTCATATTAAACTCCACCATATTGAGGAAAAACTGGAGGAGCAATTGATCTTGTTCATCACCCGCTTGTTTGGCAAACGAAAGAAAAGGTTTGCCGTCTTTGAGAGCAAGGCTTGGCGTCAACGTCACCCGTGGGCGCTTGCCCGGTTCCAACACGTTGAAAGGATTCTCTTTAGAATCTAAAACAAAAGCCTGCATGCGCTGACTCATACCGACACCAGTATTACCGGCTATGCAAGCCGGCACCCAACCACCGCTCGGTGTAATGGAAACCACCCAACCTTCCGCATCTGTTGCTTCAACGGATGTGGTACCCGCGGTAAACTCTTCAAGGAATGTATTACTGAGAGGGGCATTCGTTTTTGGCAATTCGACACTGGCATTGCCCCAATTTTTCAAAACATCTGTGAATGGGTTGATTTTGCCCTCAAAAGGATAAGGATCACCGGGTCCCGCTTTGGGGTCGTTCATATCCGGCTTTATTAATTTACTCCTTTCCTTAGCGTATTCTTTAGACAATAAACCTTGCATCGGTTGTTTACTGGGAGCAAAAGCAGGGTCACCGTAGTAAAAATCTCGGTCAGCAAAAGCCAGATTCATGGCTTGATACAGCGTATGGATATAGCGGGTTGAATTATAACCCATACTTTTGATGTCAAAATTTTCCAAAATATTTAAAGTCTGAAGCATGGCGGGTCCCTGTGTCCATTGCTGAAGTTTATAGACTTCGATGCCTTTGTAGGTTGTCATCATGGGTTCTTCTATTTTGACTTTCCAGTTGGCTAAATCCTCTTCGGTTATCAAACCGCCTTGTTCCCGACAACCCCGAGAGAATTCTTTGGCAATTTCACCTTTGTAAAACAGGTCGTTAGCAGCGTAAATAGCCTCTTTTCTGGGTTTTCCTTTGGCAAGGGCTTGCTGTTCAGCGTTCACCAATTTGCGCAAAGTCTCTAATAAGTCTTTTTGAACGAAAATTTCACCGGCATCCGGTGCTTCGCGTTTTTCGCCTAAATGAGTTAAAAAGACTTTTTTTGAATAAGGCCACTTTTTAATTTCATCTTTCCCACGCTCAATCGAGTTGGCTGTTTGTGCCTCAATCGGATACCCTTCCGCCATTTGCATGGCTGGAGTTAAGACCTCTTTAAGGCTCATGGTGCCATATTCCGCCAGCATTGTCATCAAGCCGCCCGGCGTACCGGGAGTAACCGCCGCCAAAGGCCCATACTCGGGCGGATAATTCATGCCTTTATTTTTGAAAAAATCAACTGTTGCCCCCGTGGGTGCTACCCCCAACGCATTGATAGCAATGACTTTTTTGGTTTTAGGATTGTAAATCAGGGCTTGGGTTTCACCGCCCCAGCTCAATACATCCCACATCGTACAAGTAGCTGCCAGCATGGCGCAACCTGCGTCAACGGCATTGCCGCCTTTACTGAAAATCATTGCACCCGCTGTGGCTGCTAAGGGTTTGCCGGTGACTGCCATCCAATGTTTGCCATGTAAAGGCGGTTTTTGGGTGGTGACGGGTAAATTATTGAATGCTTGGCTATAAGCAGTTATTGAAATAAGGCTTACGCAAAGGGAGACGAGAGAGAATTGCTGTATTTTCATTGTCCTATTTTTTATGTAAATATAAAACACTTGACCATGCGTAGGAACCTCCGGAGTTAGTATTTTCTAAAATGATGCTTTTTTTTAGCTATACGTCATGCAGTTATGGGTTTATTGGTTACCACTATACAAAAGCCCTTGTGACACCGTAGTGGACAAGGGCTTTACTCTTGAAAAATTTTGTTGGATTTTTAGTCGGCGGATAATTGCAAATATTTTAAAAACTCATTTTTTCTGGCTTCATCTTTAAATTTCCCCCCATAATAAGCCGTTACAGTGCTGCTACTCACATCCTGAACGCCTCGTGAAGAGACGCATAAGTGCTTGGCATCAATCACAACGGCTACATCGTCCGTACCGAGTGCATTGCGCAATTCTTTAGCGATTTGCATGGTCAATCTTTCTTGAACTTGCGGACGTTTAGCGAAAAACTGCACCAAACGATTGAGCTTTGACAAACCAATCACTTTTCCATTCGACATATATGCCACGTGGGCTTTGCCGATAATGGGTACAAAATGGTGTTCACAATTGGAGAAAAACGTAATATCCTTTTCAACGAGCATATCGTTGTATTGATATTTGTTATCAAATAAAGCAATTTTGGGTTTGTTGGCGGGGTTCAAGCCACTGAATATTTCTTTGACATACATTTTGGCTACCCGATTAGGCGTTCCTTTCAGGCTGTCATCTGTTAAGTCAAGACCTAAAGTGTGCATAATTTCCTTGAAATGGTAAGCAATTTTATGCATTTTCTCGTCTTCAGTCATGTCAAAAGCACCTTCATGCATAGGTGTTTCCACTGAAGTCATAATGTGATCATCACCAATTTCTTCATCAGTCAATGTCAAAATATCTTCATCAATCAGCATGGAATCTAACAAAATTGTGTTCGGTGTCATATAATCTAAATTCTAATTTTTAAGTGTTATAAATATTTCTTGTAAGAATGCCCGGTGATTTATCTATGGGTTTGATTTCAATACAAGTATAAACAGCATCAATTACATTTAGTTGTATTTTTGTTTAATATTTTTTTAAAAAGATTAAACAAAAGCCCACGTTTTACCCCCCTCAGTATATCAACAAAAAATCTATTGGAAAAGATTGGAAAAGTTTGGAAAAACTATTGTATCACAATTAAATTAAACCTACTTTTTTTACAGATTTCAATATATCTTGGTCGAATTTTTAAATTGGCTTATATGAATGTTTACTTTCAACCTACCCGAAAAGGCAAAGCACCGGCTAATGGGATAGAAATATATTACGAGGCTTTTGGTGATGCCACGAACCCTGTTTTGGTGTTTGTTTGTGGACTTGACCAGCAGAGTGTTCTGTTTTCGGAAGATCTCATTCAGCCCTTTGTGGAAGCGGGGTTCTATGTCATTAGATTCGATAACCGCGATACAGGTCATTCTACATGGATGAATAGCAGTTGGCACATAAGTAAACCTTACACCCTTGAAGACATGGCTACAGATGCTGTGGGATTATTGGATTATCTGAATATAGAAAAGGCTCATTTCATAGGTGTTTCGATGGGCGGGATGATTGCGCAGCGCATTGCCATTTCTCACGCTGATAGGGTCTTGACTTTGACGTCATTAATTTCGTCAGGCTACGCCATGGACATCAAAGGTGCTAAGTCCTTTTTATTCAAAACAACAGCTTTTTTAACGCCCTTTTTTATAAAACGCCAATTTGTGAAAAACAGATTCATGAATCGTAAAATTACGGTCGATAGTTATGTTAAAATTTACGGATTTCTGAATGGGAAAAAACACCCTTACGATGAAGAACGTTTCAGAATGTTATTTACGGAAGCTATTGAGAAGCGGCACGGGCAAAACCCTAATGCACTTTATCATCAGTTTTACGCTATCGTCGCTTCAGGGTCGCGTTTGGAGGAATTGCACAAAATAAAAGTTCCCACTTTGGTTATTCATGGCACAAATGACCCGCTTGTGCATGTCAACCATGCTAAAATTTATGCACCTTTAATTCCTAATTCCAGATTGGTCTTGATAGATGGCATGGGACACGGTTTACCAAAAACAGCTCTGCCAAAAATAATATCAGAAATAATTAGCCATATCAGACAAAAATGGGTTCCTTAAAAAGAAAAGCCCGCAAGAATACATCTTACGGGCTTTTGACTGATAGCTTATCCTAAGCGGATTTCATCTACGTGATCGTCAAAAAATTTATACATCGTGATAGGATATTCGGGTTCGGAAACCAAGGTAATCCATCTTTGGTATTTAAAATACCATTTCCAGATTTTGTTGGGAAATCCTTTTTTTAAATAAGCATCCACAAACGGATGTACGTGCAGGAATAATTTTCCTTTCGGACGCGATTGTAAGATGAAGTCTAAATCTCTTTCCAAATCGTCGGTCATTAATACGGTTGGTTGCACTTTGCCAGAGCCATTGCAAGTCGGACAAATTTCAGAAGTATTAATTTTCAACTCAGGGCGAACACGTTGCCGTGTTATTTGCATTAAGCCGAACTTACTAAGAGGCAGAATCGTGTGTTGAGCACGGTCTTTGAGCATAAAATTCTTCATAGCATTTTGAAGTTCTTTCTTATGCTCAGGGTCTTTCATGTCAATAAAATCCACAATGATAAGACCACCTAAATCTCTTAGGCGCAACTGTCGGGCAATTTCTTCCGCAGCTTCAACATTGACAGCTAAAATAGCATCATCACTTGATTGAGAACCCACCTTATGACCGCTATTGACATCCACAACGTGCATCGCTTCGGTGTGTTCAATCACCAAATAAGCGCCACTTGCCATTGTAGCTGCTTTGCCAAAAGAGGCTTTTATCTGACGATGAACACCATGATGATCAAAAATATGCTTAGCACCTTTGTACAGCTGAACAATTTTAATTTGATCGGGGGCAAAACCCGCCAGAAAATTTTTGACACTTTCGAAAGTATCTTTGTCATCGGCAATCACGCGTGTGAACGTATCGTTCAATAAATCGCGCAGTATGCTCGTTGTTTTATCCAGCTCACTCAGGAGCTTGGCAGGTGGTGTGGCCTGTTTAAGTTGCAAAAATATTTTTTCCCATTTGGTAATCATTTGCAACATCTCTTCGTGCAATTCAGCCGTTTTTTTACCTTCGGCAGCGGTTCGCACGATAACACCAAAATTCTTAGGCTTAATACTCTCCGCTATGTTTTGAAGCCGTTTTCGCTCTTCCGCACTCGAAATCTTCTTCGAAACTGCTATCACATCGGTGAAAGGTGTTAATACAAGGAAACGACCCGGAATCGTGATTTCACAACTCAGGCGTGGTCCTTTCGTACCGATAGGTTCTTTCAGAATTTGCACCAATATGTGCTGGCGTTTAGCCAGCACCTGATCAACTTTGCCATTTTTGTTGATATCAGGTTCAATTCTGAAGTTGTCGAGATTAGCTGTATTGTAGCTGTTGGCTAAAACGCCATCCGTGAATTTTAGAACATTTTTCAGCTTGGGTCCCATGTCAGTATAATGCAAAAAAGCATCTTTCTTGTGACCAATGTCCACGAATGCAGCGTTCAAACCGGGCATCAATTTTCTGATTTTACCGATGAAAATATCACCTACGGCAAAATCATTGCTAATTTCTTCATGATGTAGTTCGACTAATTTTCCGTCTTCGAGAAGGGCGATTTCAACCTCAGTGGGCGTTGAGTGGACAACAAGTTCTTTTTCCACAGCGCTACTGTTTAATGATGGTGGCAATGCAGGGCAAAGGAAGCTTGCCGTCGGAGGAGGTTTTAAATTATCGAGTTCAGAGTTGAAAAAGACAGAATTTGATAAGCACCTTTTTAATGTAAGTTGGTTCTATATAACAAAAGTAGGGCTTTAAAAATTCTGCAAAATGAGGGTTGTAGGATAAGATTTGACTAAAATCATGGGAAAGTTTAAGGACAACTTTAATAGGGTATTTGGGTAAAACAAGTCAAATCTAAATCACAATGGTTTTTTTTCAGCCGTGTTCCCGAATATTTTTCGGTTTTGAGGTCAGGATAATAAAAAAAGGAACAAGCTGAAATAAAACGTACCCCCTCAGTATAGGTGACTTTCTATAATACTGAAAGGAACGCCGAAAGACAGATTTCTTCCGACATTCCTCCAAATCTCTTTTGACTTAGCCACCTGATAACTCTGACTTCAAGTATAAAACACCCCGACATCAAAACATTGCTTCCGGGTGCGGCAATTGCTCATCAGGGTTAATGAATCAGATTATTTCTTCTTCTTATGACGATTCTTACGCAATCTTTTTTTACGTTTATGCGTCGCTATCTTATGACGCTTCCGTTTTTTTCCACAAGGCATATTATATATCTTTTAATGATTGAAAAAAAATATTATTTAGCTCAACACATCTTTAAATCTAAAATGTGTGACAAGCATTTTAAAATTGAGGTGCAAAGGTAATTTAAAAAAATAACATTTTTAAAGAAATTCATTTTTTCTCATAATAATGCTTGTTTTTTTATCTCTAACATTGCTACAACGGGGCTATACTGAGGAGTAACAACAAGATTACAAGTCAGAACACTTTTTAGTGAATTCCGCAGCTTTTGGATTTTGGGTATTGCTATAAGCCTCAGCTAAAAAACAAACTGCTTTTTTATTATTGGGTTCGCTCGCCAAAACCTTTTCCAATCGAGCAATGGCTTTATCAAATTGACCTGTTTTGATGGCTAACCGCGCTAATTGAACATTGATAGCCACATTATCAGGATTTTCTTTATCCAAATCACGGAGTAGCAAAATACCTTTCATGGGGTTGTCCTGTGGCGGATTTTCGGTGTAACAAAGCGCCAAATTGATTTTATGCTCCAACTTCGTCGGATTCAGAGACGCCGCGTTTTGAAAAGCATTGACGGCTCTTTGAGTACAAAAATCCCGCATTTGCTTGTCTGTATTCTGCCCAATTGCCAAATAGTAATTAGCGCCCGCAATACCCCAAGCGTCATCGGTTTTTTCAATATCAGCAATTTGTTCAGCATACCAAGCCGCTATTTCATCGTGTTGAGCAGTGTGCCAAGCGGCAGATAATTGCTTCAATATGGCTACATCCTTTGATTCTGCCTTCAATGCCAGAGACTCTATGGTGCTTTTCTGAGCGGCATCTAAAGAAGACAAGGTTGTTTCGACATGGCTTTTAATGTCGAGCACTTCTTTGGTCAGTGCTCTGGATTGGTCAATGGCTTTTTGCTCTTTGGTTTGGGTGTCACAGCCAAAATACAGGATAAAAAAAAGGACGATGGCCGAGCCAATAATGATGAGCTGCTGTTTGTTCATTTCTCTGATACTTAGATTTAACCACACTTACTAAACGATTGGACAAAGTTAATTGTGTTTGAATATTTCCTAAATAAATATTGGGATATTGAAATATTTTCCTATTTCAATATCCCAACAGAATCCCTTCTTGCACTTTTCTAAATTTGATTAGTCTTCAGCAACTTCGTCACCTGGCAATGACGATACCTTGCTTTTTACATGCTCCGTGAAAACTTTCGCGGGCTTAAAAGAAGGAATATAGTGTTCAGGAATTTGGACGGTTTTACCGCGTTTGATATTGCGACCCGTCTTAGGCGCACGGCGTTTGATGACAAAAGATCCGAAGCCGCGGATATAGACATTCTCTCCATTACCCATCGTATCACGTACCTCATTGAAGAACGTTTCAAGTGTAACCAATACATCAACTTTGGCGAGGCCGGTTTTCTCAGAAATGGCTGTTACAATGTCAGCTTTTCTCATTATAAATGAATTTTGATAAATTATAAATTTAGTTCAGTATCTCTTTCGTTTTGTCAAAAGCGGGGCAAATTTCTCATTTTTATTCTGAATAAAAAAAACATTTGCTCAACTTTTTTCTAAAAAGGGTAAATTAAAAATTAATTTTCAATGGTTTACATATTTGAAAATCAATACTTTATAACTCATTGACAAATTTTAAGCCAAAATATAGTAACCCATATCGACACACTTGTTTTCAAGTATGAAAATATAAACATACAAAGCCATTAACATTTGCTTACCCAATGATAAATGCCAATGCTGTTTTAAGTTGGAAATTATAGTTTTTAGTAAAAAATCGCCCAACAATGTGGTTTAAAGTGTCTCATTTACGAATAGTAGAACGAAAATACGGTTATTTCATTGATTATCAACACTTTACGCAACTTTTTTCTTTTTTTTTTTTTTTTGCGTGAAAACAAGGATGAAATGACCAAATTAATAACACTTACATGCCTTTTATTATCTTTGCGCTTCGAATATCGAAAAATTGTAGTATGGGGTTAAAAATGCCTCTTTTTTGAATCTCACTTCTCGCTCTACGATGAGTGTTATCGGTGAAATTTTTACTATATTTTACAAAATAAAAATATTATGCTGCATTCAATGACCGGCTACGGGCGCGCTACTCGTACATTCAACGATAGAAGTATCACCATTGAGGTGCGTGCTTTGAATTCTAAAATGACGGATATCCGTTTCAAGATGCCTTACAATTATAAGGAGAAAGAACTTGAACTCCGTCGTATATTGACCGACCAAGCCGAACGAGGCAAAATTGACGTTGCTATCATCATCAAATCTCTTTCAGGCGAAGATGATTTTGCGTTGAACCACGAGCTTTTCAAAAAATATTACAAAGAGATTAAAGGCTTAACGCATGAATTAGATATGCCCGCACCGGATTTGCTGTCCGCAATTTTGCGTTTGCCAAATATAGTAGGTACAGACGAAGAAGGTGTGGCTGATGAAGAATGGGAAATTGCGCAGCAAACCTTGGCGGATGCTTTACAGGATTTCAAATCTTTCCGGATGACTGAGGGGGGGGCAATGGAGAAGGATTTGCACGACCGCATCGCTAATATCCTCAAATTGCTTATTGCAATTGCACCTCATGAAAAAGATCGTATTGTCAAATTGCGTCAACGTTTACGGCAAAATCTTGAAGAGTTTTTAGGTAAAGAAAATGTTGATGAAAACCGATTTGAGCAAGAGGTATTGTTTTATCTCGAAAAAATAGATGTTACGGAAGAAAAGGTTCGCTTAGAGCAACACTGCCGATATTTTGTTGAAACGCTTGACGATAAGAAAAATACCTCGAAAGGCAGAACGTTGAATTTTATCTCACAGGAAATCGGTCGAGAAATCAATACTTTAGGTTCTAAGGCATATTCATCAGAGGTTCAGCATTTGGTTGTTCAGATGAAAGATGAGTTAGAAAAAGTGAAAGAATTGGTGGCAAATTTAGTTTAACTATTAAGTGTGAGGTGGTGGCTTAGGGCTTTATTTTACCTCATTATTGTTTTTTATGAATAAGTTAATCATTGTAACAGCGCCGTCTGGAGCGGGAAAAACAACCATCGTTCATCATTTACTGACTAAGTTTGATGAATTGGCTTTTTCTGTGTCCGCTACCAATCGTGGTAAGCGCGACTATGAAACAAATGGTGTAGATTATTACTTTTTGTCAACGCCCGAATTCATACACCTTATTAGTGAGGGAGCGTTTTTAGAGTACGAAGAGGTCTATGACAATCAGTATTATGGAACGTTGAAGCGGGAATTAGAAAGATTGTGGTCGCTTGGTAAATGTATTATTTTCGATGTGGATGTCAAAGGCGCGACCAATATTCAAAAAGCCTATCCGGGGGAATCTCTTTCTATTTTTATAAAACCACCTTCTAAAGAAATACTATTAGAACGACTCAGAAAACGGAAAACGGAGACGGTTGAAAGCCTTAAAAAACGCATCGCTCGGGCATCGGAAGAACTGACTTACGAAAATAAATTTGATACGGTTATTGTAAATGATGATTTGGCGAAGGCTTTGGCTCAGGCAGATACATTAGTCGGTAACTTTTTGAAAAAAAAAGTGGCGGTGGATAAATGATTTCGTGTCCCAATCGGCAATAACAGAAGTTAATGGACTATTTAAGTGTTAACAACTTTGAATTGTCTAAACATTGTATTAGTTTTATTGTTTATTTCGTTCGACTCATCAATTTTCCCTAAATAACGCTTCGTTTTAAAAAATAAAAATTCGGATGACACTTCCGCTTTAGGAGAGTTTTGTCTGATTTTCCTTTTGTAGCATTTTCAATTGAATAAAAATGGCATCTTTGGAAACTCTCGTCACGAATGGCATCAAGGTAAGCGTAGAAACTTTCTATCAAGAGGAATATAGCCGACCAATAGAAAATAAATATATTTTTGCCTATCGTATTTATATTGAAAACTTGAGTGAATATACCGTGCAACTCATGCATCGGCATTGGTACATAGTTGACTCTAACGGTATGATAAGAGAAGTGGAAGGAGAAGGCGTTATCGGGCAACAGCCGATTTTGTCTTCAGGTGAATCTCATCAATATGTTTCTTGGTCGCATTTGTTCACAGAAATTGGAAAAATGCATGGTTATTATCTTTTTGTGAAACAAATAAATGGTGAAATGTTTAAAGTTCAGATTCCTGAATTTCAACTCGTTGTACCTTCTAAGTTGAATTAATATTGATAAACATAAATAGGAAGAGGTTATCAGCGATTGATTTTTGACAATCAATAGTACTGATAACCTCTTTTTCATTTGGATTTCTTTCGTTGCCTAATGGACTAATCTTTAGGTAATGAGAAAATGGTTTTATCAATCTGCGGATTGAGTTCAACTTTTTCAGTTTTGATAACCATAGCAGTTTGGCCATTCATTTTTTGCTCAATTGTATGCGGAATCATAAACCCGTCAACCTCTTTATAGTCACTCAAAAAAGTTTCGGCAGCCATTCCTTTAGCCGGTCCAGCTGCGGCAAAAGTGCGAACCATTACAGGGACATAGTTTTCAGTGTCTATGAAGTAGATTTTTTCATCACCTACTTTGCGTTTCATTTTCAATTTAAAACATTTTGTCCCTTCTATTTCTTCTGTACCATCCAATTCGACGGTATGCCCTTTAGCTTGGTAATCAATAAAATCATCTTCAAAATTTTCTTTTGCTGCTTCAGCCGTTTCTTCCTCTGTTTTTTTAGTCGGCTTATTCATCGTTGCCCAAGGGCTTGATTGCCAAGATATCGTACCGTCAAATGCATCAATGAATTTTTGTCCCTGAAAGTCACCTTCCTGACGCATCAGATTCGGGCGCATTTGTGTGGCTGTGAACGGAATATTCATACCCTGAACAACAACATATCCTATTTGACGCATGGATTCCAATTTTTTCCATTTATCAATACCTCCTATGGTTTGCAAGTATTTTCCGACAATTTCGTCAGCGGTTTGGGCTTTTAATAAAAAAGTAGTTAAAAATAAGCCTAAAACCAGGGTGATTTTTTTCATTGCTTTGAAATTTTGTTTTGTTAAATTATTTTGATGAGACAAATAAAAAACTTCTGATTCAGATTTGTAAAAATACTTTACAAACGTCTATAATTTAACGACAAAGTCAATAGATTCATTGCCTATTTTCCAAAACCTAATGTAACCCCCATGCGCATAGTGAAACTATAATAAGTTGGTTTTCTATTAGCCAGCATTCTATCTTCAATTTTATAATTATCTTTATTCCACACATTGGGATTACCCCCATCAAATTGGGTGTAAGCTGCCCCAATACCCATATACATATCAAAACCGATCCCACTCAAACCTAATAAACCCATATTCAACATCCCAATATACTGCTTTGACGTGGGAGCGAAAAGCTCGTTAGTTACCCTATTTGTGGTCGTATTGGTCGTTTGAGATTGAAACAGCACAAACGTTCGCTGATTGTATCCGAACAGAGGTCCCGTATAGAATTTGCCTTTTCTTGAACTGTTTTTGCGATTAGCGAATTTGAGTGCCACGTGAGCAAAATAGCCGTCCCACTTGTGTTCCTGCACATCTTTTACATCACGCACTGCAAGGTCAAAATAATTTTCTTTTTTCTCGGTAATGTTTAAATATGACAATTCAACCAAAAAATTTTTAGCCCCGAAGTTGACAACACCCCCTAAATCAATCGGTTTTGAAAGCAAAGGCAAAAGATAAGCGCCCACATATACATGCGCTTCGCGATTAGCTTTGCGGCGTTCTTTTTCGCGGCGTTCATTTTCCTTTTTTTCCGCTTGAGCGCGTCTTTCAGTTTCTTTTGCTTTTTCGTTTACACAATTGTTATATTTTGTCATCAAAGATTGTGATTTGGTCTCTTCTCCAAATCCTTTATAGTCGTCGGCAAATTTTTTCAAATCATCGCAATTGCTCTCCGATGTTTTAGCAACATTTTTATCTAAAACATTTACGCCTAAAGCTTTAAATCGAGTGCTGTTAGTTGGAAAAGGTGATACTATATTTTTGCCATCGCGTCTATTTCGGGCAAAATTCAGGGCTTCATTAAGGTATTTATCGCCTTTTACCGCCGTTTCATAAAATTGAACAACAATCAGGTCGTTGCGATTATCAGTTTTTTCTAATAAAGTGGCTGCTTCTCCGCAAATGTTCGCGCTATTTGCAAAGTCCGGTTTTTGGTCTAATACGGATTTGATAGAGTTGCCACTACTGAGGGGGGTAGGGAAATTGATATTTTTGAGAGTTTCGCGTTCTTTCTCATCCAAATCGTTGATATACATTTTGATTTGTTGTAAAGCGTATTGAGCCAATTCGGTATCATAAAGTTTTTTATCCGTTAAATAGTCAATGATTTGAGTAATAGCAATATACTTATACCATTTATCTATGTTAGGAAAATTATAAGTCTTTTTAGCGTATTCGTATTGCAATTCCGACTTATTCAAACTGCCCGCTAGCTCCGCCACGGATGTATAAAACTGAGAAAGGGTTGGGGTGAAATCTTCATATTTGATGACATAATTTTTATCATTGAATTTATATCTTAACGGAAATTTTGAGGCATCGCTGTAACTTTCAAATTCTGTTCTGATATTATCCAATTCTCTGAAAGAAGCGGTTTCGTCGCCTTTGGTACCCAGCACAAAACCTTGTTTATATCTGAAATTGACTTTAAAATACCGAGCCGTTTTGATTTGCTCTGCTGTGCCGTTGTTGATAACTTGGTCAAGCAGTGTAATGCCCTCTTTTACTCTTTTTTTTACACTATTCAGAACATCGGGCGTAATTTGCGAAGCTTCATTGAGTGGCGTTATATATTCCTGAAGGGCATTATAAATTTGCACAGCGTTTTGGAGGTCTTGCTCTGCGTTTTGTGAAAATAGTGTCTTCTGAAATGGTAAAACAAGCAAAAAAATAAGTAATATTCTTTTCATCAGTTCCGGGTTTAGAATTTATTTAAATTATTAATGATATGTTGATATTTGATATTACATACAAATTAATTTCTTTTTTAGCTGAAAATCAAGTTTTTGTAACAGTAGTTTTTCGGTGTCAAAAAAATCAGAAATTCTTCCGTTTGAAAAACGGCAACAGAAAACCAAAAGTTACCTGAGACACTGTTTAATAGATGCTTAAATTTATTTTTTCCATATTTTAAATAAAAAAAATCCGATGAGTTCGCACCATCGGATTTTTTACCCCCCTCAGTATATCCACTTACTATACTTCTCTAATACCTATTTCCCCAATTCTTCAGCTCGGTGCAAAGCCGCCATGGCACCATCAATAATATCCTGATGCAGGTTATTGGTTTTAAATGAAGAAATTGCCGCTTCGGTAGTGCCACCACGAGAAGAGACTCGGCGAATCCATTCATCACAAGGGATATTGGATTTATTGTACAAATCTACGGCACCCGTGAAAGTTTGAACGACGAGAAGTTCCGATTCTGATTCTGAAAAGCCCATCTCAAGAGCGGCTTTCATCATGGCATCCATAAAATAATAGACATAAGCCGGCCCTGAGCCTGAAATAGCCGTCACAGCATCAATGCTGTCTTCTTTTTCAAGAAATAGAGTTTTACCCGTTGTCGCCAAAAGGTTTTGAACCATCACGAGTTCAAGGCGAGTCACTTCGTCAGTAGAGGTGAAAGCGGTCATCCCTTGCCCGATTTGAGCCGGCAAATTAGGCATGGCGCGAATAACTTTTTTGACGCCTAATGCTTCTTGAATAGTTTTGATTTTGACACCCGCCATAATGCTTAGGAACACCTGCCCTTCATTGGTATTGGGTCGCAGGTGTGAGAAAAGGGATATTGAATCCTGCGGTTTGACGGCTAAGATAATCACATCAGCCTTTTTGATACAATCTTTTGAATCAAGAAAAACTTGAGCAATATTGAGTTCCTGAAGTTGTACCGCTTTTTCGGGTAAGTGTTCAAGAATCATTAATTGTTCGCGGGTTGTTACGTGTGAGCGAAGGAATGCTTGAGCATAAGTCAAGCCCATATTGCCTCCGCCGATAATTAAAATATTCATAATTGAACTATGGGTGTTGAGCCGGAGGGCATTTTTCATAAAAAAAAGAAACCCCACGACCTTTTTCGGTTGATAAAAAAAATTGGCGTGCAAAAATAAGGAAATTTTCGATTGCGAGAAAAGAGTTTATCATGACCACTATAAAATCAAGCCAAATCAAAGAGATTGCTCACACCAATGACTTTGTTGACGGTATAACCTTCTGCATAAGAAACACCGATATAACGCCCATAAACGGCATCCTTTCCACGAATGGAATCGAGAAAATCTTTACTCGAAATAGGCGTAACAGGTTCACTACTGAAGGGATCAAAAAATTGAGATTTGAACGCCATTATGAGTTCAAATTTTTTATTAATATACGGTGAAATATCGACGGCAAAATCAGGTTTTAAGACTCTGTCCTGTATATAATGATAAACGTTTTGAGGTCGCCAAGCCGCTTGGGGAACGCCATTGTCTTCAAACGTTTCAATTTTAATCAATCCGGATAAAAAACAAGCATCGGCAATTAATTTCGCGGCACGTCCATGATCGGGATGACGGTCTTGTACGGCATTAGCTAATATCACATTGGGGCAATAGCGGCGAATAACACGAATGATTTTCACTAAATTTTCTTGATTATGGCTAAAAAAACCATCTGCCATGTCAAGTTGTTCACGGACGAGCGCCCCCATGAGATGGGCTGATGCCATAGCTTCTTGAGTTCGGATTTCGGCATTGCCCCGAGTACCGAGTTCCCCTAATGTGAGGTCAAGAAGACCAACTTTATAGCCTTTGTCAATATGACTTAACAATGTGCCACTGCACGAAAGTTCAACATCGTCGGGGTGTACGCCAATGGCGAGAATATCTAATTTCATTTTTTATTCGTTATATTTGATATTGTGAAAACGGGGTTTAGTAGTTAGTAAAAACATATTTGTCTAAAAAGACATCACTATCTGAATGTTATTGCGCCTAATTTTGTTTATAAAATATTGGCAAAAATACATTTAAAGTTGTAACATTAAAACAGCAATTGATATGGTTAAAGATTTTTTCGACGGAATTGTTAGTTATGGAGATGCAATGAGTATTATTGCCCGAAAACGATTGTGGTCATATCTCGTGATACCGGGGATTATCAGCCTTATTTTGGGCGGTTCGATAGCTTATGCCGCTTATCTTTTGGTTGATGAAGTGGCATTCAATCTTGTGATGGCATATCCTAATCAATGGTGGGGTTTTGAGTTATTTGAAAAAATTGCCTATGGAGCGAGCTGGGTGCTTTTAGTTGCAGCCGGTATATTTTTATATCGGGTACTTCTGATGGGATTCGTAGCACCATTTATGTCGCCTTTAGCGGCTAAGGTACAAGAGAGCGTTACGGGAGTAGCAGTTTATGACCCGCCTTTCTTTTCCATCACTAATTTCAGATTGATACTGAGGGGGATGTATTTGAGCTTACGGAACGTATCAAAAGAGTTATGGTACACGTTTTGGCTGATTTTGTTGGGTTTTGTCCCTATATTCGGTTTTATTACTCCAATACTGTTATTTCTTGTGCAAGCCTTTTATTCTGGTTTTGGCAATCTTGACTATTCCCTGGAGAAATATTACAACGTGAAAGATAGCAAAGCCTTTTCGCAACGGTACAGATGGTTAGCAGTGGGCAATGGCACAGTATTTTTGACCCTCCTTGCTGTTCCGGTTGTGGGTCTGTTTTTTGCACCCGGACTTTCCACCGTAGCGGCAACATTAGAGACGCTCAAGCGGGTGGATACTCCGTTGAAAGAATTAAAGAAAGTGAAAATGGAAGAATTTATATAAAAACATTATCCCTGATGTATCATCATTTCTAAAATTTGAGTAGCGGCTTTAGGAATCACCGTACCGGGACCAAAAATGCCGGCAACCCCATGTTTATATAAAAAATCATAATCTTGAGGTGGAATGACTCCGCCAACTATCACTATAATATCTTCACGACCCAGTTTTTGGAGTTCGGCTATGGTTTCAGGCACAAGCGTTTTATGACCTGCTGCGAGCGAAGAAATACCAATAATGTGCACGTCGTTCTCTGCTGCTTGTCGGGCAGCTTCAGCAGGCGTTTGGAAAAGAGGCCCGATATCCACATCGAAACCTAAATCAGCGAAACTCGTTGCTATGACTTTTGCGCCTCTATCATGTCCGTCCTGCCCTAATTTGGCAATCATAATGCGGGGGCGACGCCCTTCAAGCCGAGCGAAGTCGTCGGAAAGTTGTTGAGCCTTTTTAAAATCATCGTTCATTTTTATTTCATTGCTATAAACCCCGGCAATTGACCGCGTTACGGCAGTAAAACGGCCAAAATGTTTTTCCATAACGTCCGATATTTCGCCCAAAGTGGCGCGTTGGCGCGCACAATCAATGGCAGCCTCTAAAAGATTGCCTTGTCCCGTTTGTGCAATGCGTCCCAAATTGTCTACAGCCGCTTGTACTGAGGGGGTGTCTCTTTCGGCTTTCATCTTATGGATACGAGCAATTTGAGACTCTCGAACGGCAGCGTTATCCACATCCAAAAACTCAATATCCAGATTATCCGCCGTTTTAAAAATATTAACGCCAACAATTAAATCTTTGCCGCTATCAATACGGGCTTGTTTGCGGGCAGCAGCTTCTTCAATGCGTAGTTTAGGCAAACCTTCTTCAATGGCTTTCGCCATGCCGCCCAGTGCTTCCACTTCTTCTATCAAATCCCAAGCGCGTTGAGCAATCTGTTCAGTCAAATATTCCACATAATAGGAGCCGCCCCAAGGGTCAACAGCTTTGGTAATATGAGTTTCTTTTTGAATAAAAATTTGTGTATCGCGGGCAATTTTTGCGGAAAAATCGGTCGGCAATGCTATAGCCTCGTCTAAGGCGTTGGTATGCAGCGACTGTGTACCGCCCAACGTTGCCGCCATCGCTTCTATGCACGTCCGAGCGATATTATTGAATGGGTCTTGTTCGGTCAACGACCAACCGGACGTTTGGCAATGGGTGCGCAAAGCCATGGATTTTTCTGATTTGGGGTTAAATTGTTTAACCAATTTTGCCCAAAGCATTCGAGCGGCTCTCATTTTGGCAATTTCCATAAAATGATTCATGCCTATTGCCCAAAAAAAGGATAAACGGGGCGCAAAATCATCAATATCTAATCCAACTTTCAATCCCGCGCGGATATATTCCAAGCCATCAGCAAGTGTATAAGCGAGTTCAATATCTGCCGTTGCTCCCGCTTCTTGCATGTGGTAGCCGCTGATGGAAATTGAGTTAAATTTCGGCATTCGTTTCGATGTAAAAGCAAAAATATCGGAAATAATGCGCATGGAAGGCTTCGGCGGATAGATATAAGTGTTGCGCACCATGAATTCTTTGAGGATATCATTCTGAATCGTACCGCTCAGTTTTTCCGGTGCAACGCCTTGTTCTTCAGCAGCTACGATGTAAAACGCCATTATGGGAATCACCGCACCATTCATCGTCATCGAAACAGACATTTGGTCGAGCGGGATTTGGTCAAATAGGATTTTCATATCTTCAATAGAATCAATGGCAACCCCGGCTTTTCCGACATCTCCTTTGACCCTGTCATGGTCGCTGTCATAACCTCGATGAGTAGCGAGGTCAAATGCTACCGAAAGTCCTTTTTGCCCCCCTGCCAAGTTGCGCCGATAGAAAGCGTTGGAGGCTTCTGCCGTCGAAAAACCCGCATATTGTCGGATTGTCCACGGTTGCGTAACATACATCGAACTATAAGGGCCCCGCAAAAAAGGCGCAATACCGGCTACAAATCGCCTTTGCGCCAAAACACTGCCGGATAATTTATCTTGCTCTTGATTTGAGATGGGCACAACATCTGACGGCGAGTAAGCGTTTTTGATGTCAATCTTTTCGGGCGTCAACCACCTCTCTTCCGGTTTTTTTGAGTCGGATACTGAGGGGGTGAAAATATTCCTGTTAAATTTAATTTTTTTAAAATCGGGCATTTTACAACGAGGTTTTATTTTGCTCTAAAGAATGTCCAAAGATAAAGTATTTTTCAAAACACATATAGTATTCTATATGTTTTAATTCTTAAAAATAATTTACTTTTCAACCATATATAAAATGAGATGTTATAATTTGGTTAAAAAAGAGCATATTGAATTATTTTTGGAACAATTTTAACGTTTGGCATATTTTTATAACACAAAAGAGCAACTTTTTCGTTTAAGGAGTATCTTTGAAAAATGTTTGATTATATTATGTATAAAATTTGGTGGAATATGAAAATCAGAAATGCGATTTTGATGACTTTGGTCGGAAGTGTGGCTCTTATGGCAGCTTTTTGCCCTAAACCGACACCCGCTGAGAAAGAAGGTGTCTTACTTCAGAGCATGATGCAGGTGATGAATCAGCTACATTATAGCCCGCAATTGGTCAATGACGACCTTTCTAAGAAGGTTTACAAGCTCTTTCTGGATCGTTCAGATTCGGGGCGTCGTTTCTTGACCCAAGCGGATATAGATGTCTTGAAACAATACGAATTACAGCTTGATGATCAAATCAAGATTCAGGATTTTACTTTCGTCAATGAAAGTACCAAACTCATGGATGCCGGTATTGTGAAAGCTGAGGGTTTTTATAAGGAAGCTCTGGCTCAACCGATTGACTTTTCTAAAAATGAAGTTGTAGAGTTGGACGGTGATAAAAAACCGTATGCAAAAGATGATAACGAGTTGAAAGACATCTGGCGGCGTATGATTAAGTACGAAGTATTGTCACGTGTAGTCAATAAATTGGATGAAAAAGATAAGGGCAAAGCTGAATTTCAAGACAAAACGCAGGAAGATTTTCAGAAAGCGGCTATTACTGAGGTGACTAAAATGTACAATGACTATTTCAAACGCATCAAAAAATTGAAGCGTATGGATAGAATTTCTTCTTTTTTGAATGCGATTACTAACGTTTTTGACCCACACACGGAATATTTCGAACCGGTTGATAAGCAAAGTTTTGATATCACCATGTCTGGTCGTCTTATTGGGATTGGTGCGCGTTTGCAAACTGACCTTGAAAGTGACTTTACGAAAGTTTCGGACATAATGATTGGGGGACCGGCTTGGAAACAAGGCGACCTCAAAGAAGGTGATTTGATTATGAAAGTGGCACAAGGCGAAAAAGAACCGGTGGATGTTGCCGGTATGGATATCAATGAAGTTGTTTCGATGATTCGTGGTTCAGAAGGTACAGAAGTGCGCCTTACTGTTAAGAGAAAAGTGGATGGTAAAACTGAAGTTATTGCCATCATTCGTGAAGAGGTTATTATTGACGAAGGCTACGCTAAATCTCTTATCATACAAGCGAATAAAGATAGTGACAAAATCGGTTATATCAAATTGCCTAAATTTTATGCAGACTTTGAAAAGGAAGATGGACATCAATGCGCAGAAGATGTGGAAATTGAAATTGAAAAATTGAAAAAAGAAGGTGTGAAAGGGATTATCCTTGATTTGAGAAACAATGGTGGCGGGTCACTGCGCGATGTGGTTAAAATGTCAGGTTACTTTATTGAAGAGGGTCCCATTGTTCAAGTTAAAAATCGCAATGATCGTCCTGAGGTTTTGAGTGATAACGATGCAACGGTTCAATACTCTGGTCCACTCATTGTGATGGTAAACGAATTCAGTGCTTCGGCTTCCGAAATTTTGGCAGCCGCTTTGCAAGACTATAGCCGAGCTATCATTGTGGGGTCAACAACTTATGGAAAAGGTACTGTACAACGTTTCTTTGACCTCGACCGTGCGGTTTATGGCAACAACGATGTGAAACCATTGGGTCAAATTAAAATTTCCATTCAGAAATTCTTCAGAGTCAATGGTGGTTCTACTCAATTGAAAGGTGTGACGCCTGATATTGTTTTACCGGATAGTTATTCGGAAGTCAATGTGGGTGAAAAAGACAATGAATTCCCGATGGCATGGTCGCAAATTACGCCGGTTAAATACGCTCAATCCGTTGTGGATTTGAAAAAATTGCCGAAAATAGCCGAAAATAGCAATAAACGCGTTCAAAATAACGAAACGTTTAAACTTATTGCTGAAAATGCACACCGTATTAAAGAGCAACGGAATAAAACGGAGTACACGCTGAACTTACAAGCTTATCGCGAACTGGAGGCAAAGCAAAAACAAATCGGCAAAAAATTTGAAGCCGCTTTTAAACCCATCGAAGGATTTATGGCAGATAATATTACCGAAGATTTAAACGCTTTGACGGCGACAAAAGACTCGTCAAAAATCATCCGCAACACGGAATGGTTGAAAGATGTCAAAAAAGATATCCACCTCTACGAAACATTGATGATTATGAAAGATTTTATCCAGAATGCCACCTTTAAAACGGCGTCTGCTGAAATTAAAAAGAACTGATTTGTTCGTTAATGTATTTCGAAAAGCCTTTCCACTTCACTGTTTGGAAAGGCTTTTTAGTTTTATGTGTAGTCCATTCTAATAATGTACCCAAGCTGAATGAATAAATTTTGAACCCGCTCATTTTTTATGGAAAGATTATAATTTTTACTCTAAATTTGTTGATGTAAAAAGTTTATTTTGCGGGAGTTATTCATCATATAAAACCATTCAGAGTTATGACAAAACAAAGAGCTATCCCTGTAGTTGATCTCTCTAAATTCAAAGAAGGAACGCCCCAAGAGCGGGAGCAATTTGTAAAAGAATTAGGTAAAGCTTTCCATGAAGTGGGATTTGTGGGCGTTGTGAACCACGGTATCCCTAAATCTTTGATAGATGATTTTTATAGTCAGGCAAAAGAGTTCTTCGCGCTTCCTACTGAGACAAAGGAAAAGTATGAAATTCCATCTTTAGCAGGACAACGCGGATATACCAGTTTTGGTAAAGAACATGCTAAGCAATCGAAAGTGGGTGACTTGAAAGAGTTTTTTCAAATCGGTCAAGAGGTGGCTGATGGCGACGATGACGAAGACTTATATCCGGATAATATCCATGTTGACGAGAAGCCTATTTTTACAGCAACAGGTATTCAACTTTATCGGGCTTTCGAAGAATCGGGTGGTGCGCTTTTGCAAGCCATTGCTATTCATTTGGGTTTAGATGAACATTTTTTTGATTCAAAAATTGAAAAGGGCAATTCCATACTCAGAGCCATTCATTATCCGCCTATCCGCGAAGAACCCAAATCCGCTATCAGAGCCGAGCAACATGAAGATATCAATCTTATCACGCTGCTGGTAGGAGCCTCAGCCGGTGGTTTACAATTATTGTCTAAAGACAATGAATGGAAAGACGTCGTGCCGGAAGAAGAGGAAATTGTAATTAACGTGGGTGATATGCTACAACGGTTGACCAATAATTATCTCAAATCAACGACCCATCGGGTTATCAATCCACCCCGTTCCGAGTGGCATTTGCCGCGTTTGTCAATTCCATTTTTCTTGCACCCGGTTTCACAAATGGATTTGAGTTGTTTGCCACAAACAGTGTCAGACGAACATCCAATCGCTTATGCACCCATTACCGCTGGAGAATATTTGGATGAACGCTTGCGGGAAATTGGACTTAAAAAATAATTACCCTTTGTAGGAGCATTTTAGCATTTTTTAAATAGCCTTGGGGTTATGGAATAAGTTAGACCTTATTACCCAACCCCAAGGCTATTTAAAAAATTGTGAAATTTCCATCATGTATTCCTCACTCATTCCTCTATATTTTGACACAACTCTACTAACACGCCGTTGGTTCCTTTAGGATGCAGAAAACACACTAATTTATTATCCGCCCCTCGCTTCGGTTCAGGGTTCAAGAGAGTGAAACCTTCACTTTCGAGCCGTTTCATTTCTGACCGAATATCTACTACGTCGAAGGCAATGTGATGAATCCCTTCTCCCCTTTTCTCAATAAATTTGGCTATTGGGCTTTCGGGCTTTGTGGCTTCTAAAAGTTCAATTTTGGACTCTCCAAGCTGAAAAAAAGAGGTCAATACACCTTCAGAAGCCACTTCTTCTATTTTATAATGGGGTGTACCTAACAATTTCTCAAAAAGAGCATTTGCGGCTTCGAGGTTTTTAACAGCAATACCTAAGTGTTCAATTTTTAGCATTATTTTTTTTAATGTTGTCAATGTGATGAAATAATCAAATTAGTGATATTGAAAAATATTTTCAAAAAAAATTACCTTTATAATAACTAATTTGATAATTACAATTATCTTTGTAACGGATTAGTGATACAATGATTATTATCATAAAGATATTAAAGATTTTGGCGTAAGTTGCTTGACAATGCCGCCCGACTTCAAAACACACAACTTATAATCCTCGAAAAGCATATTTTCAAAAACGTTAGGCTTCAATAGTTTAATGTATGTTTGGTCTTTTTTTAGGTAAAAATGGCTTTGTGGACGCACAAAGCCATTTTTTTTACGTCCCCTCAGTATGCAAAGCTTAAAAAAGAACTTGAATATCAACAACCAAGTTATTTTTTGTCTATTACATAGTTGCAAATGGTGATAATATTATCTGGATTTTACGCCAAATATTTACCCACAATTGGCATCCTACGCCCCGAACCAAAAGCTTTTGACGACACCCGAATGACAGGAGCTGTTTGTTCACGTTTGAATTCGTTGATATTGACCATACGCAAAATCCGCGCTACGAGAGCTTCATCAAATCCCATTGCCACAAGTTCTTTGGGTCCCTGTCTTTTTTCGATGTATTGATAAAGCACTTTGTCCAATATATCATATTCAGGAAGACTATCCGAATCTTTTTGACCGGGGCGTAACTCGGCTGACGGTGGCTTCGTAATGGTATTTTGAGGAATAATTTCGCCATCTTTATTGATGTAATGCGCTAACTCGTACACTTGTATTTTGTAAACATCCCCTAAAACGGCTAAACCACCACACATATCGCCATAAAGTGTTCCATATCCCACTGCCATTTCAGATTTATTGGATGTATTCAGCAGGATATTGCCGAACTTATTAGAGAACGCCATCAAAATCATTCCTCTGATCCGCGCTTGAAGATTTTCTTCCGTAATATTGAAAGGCAGACCGAAAAAGTGGTTTTTTAAGGACTCCATGTAGGCTTCGAACATAGGTTCAATCTGTACGATATCATATTGGATACCTAATTTTTCAGCTAATTGGCGGGCGTCATTCACCGAGTGGTCGCTTGAAAATTGAGAGGGCATGAGTACACAACGCACATTATCTGCCCCTAAAGCACGGGCTGCCATAACCGCAACAACGCCGGAATCAATCCCCCCGGATAAGCCTAAAATAGCTTTTTTTAAACCCATCTTACGGAAATAATCCTGAATGCCAAGTATCAAAGCGTCGTGAATAAGTTTTATGCCGTTGTCCTTAGGTTGTTGATTTTCGATGCCATTTTTTTCAGTACTTTCATGTTGCGCCATCATGACTTGTTCCAATTCATACACTCTGAGACATTCTTCAAAGTAGGGCATTTCGTCAAAAATAAATCCATCAGGAGAAATTACTAAAGAGCCACCGTCAAAAATAACGTCTGTCTGCCCACCCACGATATTGCAGTAGAACATAGGTATTTTATAACGTTCCGCATTGGCTTTTACCACGTGCATCCGCTCACCGGCATGGTCATAAGCGAAAGGAGAAGCAGAAATATTAATAATAAAATCGGGTTTTTGAGGCATCATTTCGTCGAGCGGGCATATTTTGTACAGCGGGTTTTCGTTACCCAAGTTCCAAATATCTTCGCATATCGATAGAGCAATTTTTTGACCATTATACTCCAGAATATTCCATTCATCCGCCGGCTCGAAATAGCGGTATTCATCGAATATATCGTAAGTTGGGAGTAATGTTTTGTGTTGTACGTGTTTCACGCCACCGTCGGCTAAAAAGTAACAAGAGTTGAAAAGGTCTTTTCCTTCTGCACGGGGATTACGGGTTGGAGATCCAACTACGACGGCAATACCATGAGCCATATTGGCTAAAGCTTCGACAGAGGCATAAGATTTTTTTATGAAATCATCAAATTCGAGGAAGTCGCGTGCAGGGTAGCCGCAAGTTGAGAGTTCACCAAAGATGACAATATCGGCTTTCAAAGCTTTGGCTTTAGTCACCATCCCTTTCATTTTTTCAAGATTACCTTCGAAATTGCCAATGTGGTAATTCAGTTGTGCGAGTGCTATTTTCATATGTTGAATTGTGATTGAGTCATTAACCTGTTTACAGACAGGCAAGATTACGGATTTTACAAAAGATACAAAAGTTTATTCTTCTTATTTCAATCATTGATACATTAAAGGGTTTAGTAATTTCGTTTTTATGTTGGTTTTCAAGTGTAAATTATGGGCATTCTTGTTTTTTGAATGTCAATACAAAAATAATACAGCTTAGTTTAAAAAACAAACTAACATGATATTTTTTTTACTTTTTTCATCTGAGTCGTCTTTTTTTTCGTTAAAATAAGATCAAGCTGTTTTTTCGAAAATAAAAAGCTTAAATTTGCACCGTTTTTACTCATTACAGATTTGAAATATTGTAAATGAATTTTCCACAACATATACTAAAACGCTTTATGAATTTAGTTTTTTTGATTTCCGTGCTTTTCCAGATATGGTCTTGTAGCGAAGAAGTACCCACGACGCTTATAACATCTACCCCTCAGTACCATCCTACCAATGATAGCCTTTTGGCGGTAGCTGAAAGAAAAGATGATATCCTCAATACGATACCTCCCAAAATGCCCAAGGCAGTAATTGACTCAAATAGCAAGGTTGTTTATTTAACCTTTGATGATGGACCTCTTTCGCCAACTCATTTTCTCACCAATATCATCAACGATAAGCAGGTTAAAATGAGTGCATTTGTTGTCGGCAAACATGCAAAAGCCAATAAAGAATTTATGCAAAAAATGAATGACATGCGCGTTCATCCCTATATTGAATTGTGCAATCATTCCTATTCACACGCCTACCACAAATACAAGCATTTTTACAGCAGCCCCCAAAATGCGGCTCAAGATATGATAGATAATGAAACAGATTTAGGTTTAACGTTAAAAATTATTCGGATGCCTGGTCGTGATATATGGGCTACTCCTAATATCAAGCGGGGTTGGGGTCAAAGTGGCGGCAAAACGGCAGCTATTTTGCTCGATAAAGGTTTCAAAATATATGGTTGGGATATAGAATGGGAACATTTTGGCAACACTTTGCCAAAAGTCACTCCTGAACAATTCGTGGCGGAGGTAGATGGCATGTTCAATCGGCGAGCCATGCAAGTGCCCAATCATTTGGTTATTCTCGGACATGATGAAATGCTTGTCAAAGAGCGTGGTCGTCAAGACCTCAGCAAAATTATTGATATGCTCAAACAACGGGGCTATATTTTCGAATTTATCAGTAATTATCCTATGTAATGTTTTCACATTCGTTTATACTGAGGGGGGTATTGTTTAGTAGGAACAATACCCCCCTCAGTATAAACAAATGTGGTAAGTGTCGCATGGTGAAGCTTAAACACTTGCTATGTATTACCAAAACACGACGGGCTAAAAAAAATCATGTTGCAACACCCCTAATCCAAAAAGAGCAAAATCATATTTTACAGGGTCTTCAGGGTCAAATTGTCGAAGATTGTCAGTGAGTTCAATAACAGTGAGCCAATCTGTTTGTTTGCGATGTATCAGACCTAAGCGGCGGGCATATCTTTCAACGTGGACATCCAACGGCATCATTAATTGTGCAGGCTTTAGTTTTTGCCACAAGCCGAAATCAACGCCTTGTTCATCTTGCCGAACCATCCAGCGTAAAAACATACATAATCTTTTGCAGGTACTTTTTGAAAGAGGAGTTGCCACGTGTTTGCGGGTGCGGATTGGGGCGTCAGATAAAGAAAAAAAATCATAGTGGAAACCTACTAACCCCTTTTCTACGTAGATATCATCGGAGCAGAGATGACGAGAGAAAGCTTCTTCCAAAGAGCTGTGACTTTTGTAATATTGTTGTAAAAATTCTAAAAAATATAACGTATCAGTCGGTTGAAACGTTCTATGTTTGAAACCAAGAAACCGTTTTCTATCAGTTTCGATGTGATTGACAATAAAATCATGGGGTGCATTATCCATCAATTCAAAGAGTTTATTAGCATTATTGATAATCGTTTTGCGTTGTCCCCAAGCGAGCATTGCCGTCCAGAAAGCCGTAATTTCGATATCTTGCATTTTGGAAAAACGATGCGGAATACTTATCGGATCATTTTCAATAAAAGTTGAATTGTTAAATTTTAAAACACATTCATTTAAAAAATCAGTTAGATTATTGGTCATTCAAAAATATTTTTATTTTTAAGGCATATTTAATAAAACTGAAATGTATGTTTTTCTCAAATCTCATTTTTGATATAAAAATAACTTAATGACTGCCACACTTATCTACACTTTAGCCCTCGCAGCTATTTTTATTGCTAAAAAATTATTGGATTATTTTGACAAAAACTTTCGAACTTATCCATAATGAGGGTTCTGACTACTTTTTATAACAAGATGAGTCATCCAGAAGTTTCCGGATGACTCATCTTGTTTTTATTAGGAACGATAAACGCTTAATTATCCCACAAAGACTCTTCTCCCTCGGCTTCCTCTTGTGGTATATGTTGTTTTAATATGATATTGTCAATTAAACGAACATCTCCTACCCAGACAGCCACAACGGCTACCGCAAAATCAGTATCCTCAAATAGACGAATCGGTAGTAAGGTTCTTCCATTGATGATTTCGAAATATTCAAGTTTAAATAGGGGCTCTGTGCGTAATTTATTAATGGATGTCTTCTGAATTTCGGCCGGTGAGTAATCCCCCACCATTTCGAGTGCTTCGTGAAGTGTTTTATAAATCAGGGGCGCCACGGCGCGACCTTCCTCAGAAAGGCGAACATTGCGGCTGGACATTGCTAATCCGTCTTTTTCCCTCATGGTATCACACATGATAAGCTTCGTCGGTGATTTTGTTTGCTCCAGCATAGAACCCACAATCGTATATTGTTGAAAATCTTTTTGCCCCATATACAAACGGTGTGGTTTGATGATGTCGAGCAAACGATGAACGACCTGAGCCATGCCGTCGAAATGTCCGGGGCGAAACGTGCCTTCTAAAACTTTATCCAGTTTCCCAAAATTAAGTTTTACAGAGGGGGTCTTTCCGTGTGGATAAACTTCTCCTTCATCGGGCATAAAAAGGATATGACATCCGGCTTCGGTCAGCATTTCGAGATCACGTTCAGGCGTGCGAGGATATTTATTCAGGTCTTTAACATCGTTGAATTGGGTAGGGTTGACAAAAATACTGGCGACAGTAACATTGCATTCCGCTTTAGACTTTTCGATGAGAGACTTATGTCCATTGTGTAAAGCCCCCATAGTAGGAACAAAACCTATTTGTAAATCCTTAGTTTTCAAATAGTTGAGATACTTTTGTAAATCTGAAACTCGTTTAAAAAGAAGCATTATCTAATTTTTATGCAACAAAGATATTTGTTTTTTGAAATTCTGCGTTTTTAATTCTAAAAAAGAGAATATCTTCTCTAAAAAACTAAAAAAATTCGTAAAAAATTTGTATCTTTGCAGCAAATTGTAAGAAAAATCTTACAATCCATAGATTAAAAAAATAAGATTGGCTTCATGAGTAAAAAGAAAGTTCTCATCATCGCGCAAGAAATTGAACCATATACTGCGCTTTCCGAAATTGCACACATTTCCAACGTTCTGCCGCTTTACCTCAATGATAATCAGTGTGAAATTCGCATTTTAATGCCACGATTCGGCACCATTAACGAGCGCCGTCATCGTTTGCATGAGGTGGTTCGTTTATCGGGCATGAATATTATCGTTAATGACGATGATTATCCGCTCATCATAAAAGTGGCGTCGCTGCCGGGTAGCCGCATTCAGGTGTACTTCCTTGACAATGAAGAGTTTTTTAAACGCAAATCCGTTTTTGAAGATTCAGAAGGTCAGGCTTTTGAAGATAACATTGATAGGGCTGTATTCTTTTGCAAAGGTGCAATAGAGACAGTTCGTAAATTTGGTTGGTCTCCTGATATTATTCACTGTCATGGTTGGATGACGGCTTTGATTCCTTTGTATTTGCGCACCGCTTATAAGAATGACCCTTTGTTTCAGCCGTCTAAGTTGGTTTATTCCTTATATGACACTTTGAATCAACCCTTTAGCTTTGAAGAATTTGCGATGAAAGCGTCCATTAATAATCTGGAATCTGACGATCTTTTAGGCTTTAGCAAAGGACAGGAAGCTGATATGCACAAAGGAGCCGTTATTTTCGCTGATGCTGTTATCAAAGGTAGTCAGGAGGTAAGCCCTGAAATCAGTCAGATGCTATTAGAAAGTGATAAACCGGTTCTTGAATCCGTTGATGTTGAATCGCTTGGCAAAGCTTATTTAGAGTTCTACAACTCTATAGAAGCAGAAGTAATGGGCTAATTTCCAAAAACTTTTTCTAAACCTATCTCAGATTTGACAGCCTTCAGAAGAGGTTGTCAAATCTTTTTTATAATGTTTTTATCTAAATAGCTGATTATCAAATGTTTAGATAAAATGTAATATTTTTTTTACAAATTAAAGACAGCAACCTCTCAGTATATTATCGTTATAAGACGAAAATGATGAGTGTGATGAAAATTATGAAAAATTTCCTTTTTGTTCTTGCGGCTCTTGCTGCTACATTTAGCACTACCTCTTGTAATGATCCGAGCCTTCTTGGAGCCGATTTATTTGCAGGTGATAAATTGAATCTTCAATTCTCCGATACTTTAACTATTAATGCCATTTCAGAAGTCCCTGACCCGCTTATCATGTACTCGTCGGCTACTTATCCATTAGATAATTTGTTGATTGGTAAGGTGGCTGATCCGGTGTTCGGACATACAGAATCGCGTATCTATTCACAATTCAAGGCTAATACGGGGATTCCTGATTTTTCAAGTGTAGATTCCTTCGCGGTGTATCTTGAATTACCGTATAATGCAGCGGGAGTGTATGGAGACACGACTGTTGAGCAGAAATTGAATGTATATCGCCTGGCTGAGGTAATCCCTGACGAAACTATTTATTCAGATAAAAGGCTTAACTCGGAAACTACCCCTCTTGGTTCGTTGTCTTTTTTACCAAAGCCTAACACGAGGGAACTTCAAATAACCCAAACTAAAGATGATACAGGCAAAGTGACGAAAAGTGATACAACTTATTTGGCTTCGCGCATTCGCATTAGGTTAGATGACAAATTTGGCAAACAGATTTTGAGTTTAGATTCAACTAATTTGACCGATTTTACGACTTGGTTGAAAGGCATGGAAATAAGGGCTGAAAAAGAAACGGGCTGTATGCTCAGTTTTGATTTGAGTAATCAAACCGGCAAAACATCGGGTCTTGTTGTGTATTACCGAAAAACGGGTTCGGCAACTGAAAGCGTTTATACTTTCCCAACTGCGGGTATTATAAAATATGCTAATTTTAAACATAATGTCGAGTCTGCTCCTATCAAACCTTATATCAATAACAGAGCGAAGGCCGATAGTTTGCTTTTTGTGCAAGGGATGGCAGGACCTAACGTCAAATTAGAGTTTCCATATTTGCAAAGTTTGGGAAAAATCGTGATTAATAAAGCTGAATTAGAGTTGACGGCTGTTAATGATAATACTAAAATTGAGGCTTTTCCTGCTATTGAGCAATTGCTATTGCGAACCGCTCGTTTTACCTCCATCAGAGATTTATCATTAGATGGAGCTTATATCAGAAGCAATAATGCAAGACCGCTTGATATATTGACAACTTCGGGTGGCTATGTAAGAACAGAGATAGTGGATGGCTCCAAATTAAACAAATATTACCTGAATCTCACTTCCCATTTGCAATTAATAAGCCAGGGAAAGGAGGGTACTGTTATTTATCTGATGCCTCATTTCAAAGAAGAAAGAGCTTCACGGGTGGTTTTATATGGACTGAAAAGCCCTAAATATAGAGCAAAACTGAACCTCACATATACTAAACTTTAATTATTGTGATGTAAAAGCCCCCCTCAGTATATTAATACTTTGTCAGGTTTGGCAACCATTTTTTCTACTTTACCGTATCATAATATCATAAACGCAATATTTTTTTTTACTTAGTTTATTTTATTATTTATATTTGTAAAGCAAAATCTATTAACTGACTTTTTCAAAAAACTCATTTTATAGCATGTGTGGAATTGTAGCATATATCGGACAAAGACAAGCTTACCCCATTTTAATTAAAGGTTTACAACGATTAGAATATCGTGGTTATGACAGTGCAGGAGTAGCGTTATTGAATGGCAGCTTGAATGTTTATAAGAAAAAAGGAAAAGTGAGTGACCTGATGGAGTACGCTCACGGCAAGGATGTAAATGCCACAATGGGTATTGGGCATACACGGTGGGCAACGCATGGCAAACCCGATGACCTTAATGCGCATCCACATTATTCAGGTAATCACCGGCTTGTGTTGGTTCACAATGGTATTATCGAAAATTATGCTACATTAAAAGCCGCTTTAGAGCGTCTCGGGCATGTTTTTATCAGTCAAACAGATACAGAAGTACTGGTACATTTGATTGAGGAATTACAAGAGCGGGAGAATTTACCGCTCGAAGAGGCTGTTCGTGTTTCCTTATCAAAAGTCGTAGGAGCTTATGCCATTGTTGTAATGGATAAAGACGACCCCTCAAAAATCGTGGCAGCAAGAAAAGCAAGCCCTTTGGTTTTAGGTATCGGAGACAATGAGTTTTTTTTAGCTTCGGATGCAACGCCTATTGTAGAACATACCAAACATGTTGTGTATCTGAATGATGAAGAAATTGTTACGATTCACCGCAACGGTACTTTCGAAATAAAAACTATAGCTAATGTTGTTCAAGATCCATTTATTCAAAAATTGGAATTGGAAATTGAAGCTTTAGAGAAGGGTGGTTATGATTATTTCATGCTTAAAGAAATACATGAACAACCTAAAACTGTAGCAGACGCTATGAGAGGTCGCCTTTCAGCGGAGGAAGGCAGAATTAAATTAGGTGGTCTCGAAGAATATGAAAATAAAATCAGTAATGCCGAACGACTTATAATAGTTGCTTGCGGTACATCTTGGCATGCCGGCTTGGTTGCTGAATATTTATTTGAAGAGTTGGCTCGTATTCCCGTTGAAGTTGAATATGCATCTGAATTCCGTTATAGAAACCCGATTATCACTGAAAAAGATGTAGTTATTGCCATTTCTCAATCAGGCGAAACAGCAGATACGTTGGCCGCAATCGAAATGGCTAAAGAACGCGGTGCTTTGATTTATGGTATTGTGAACAGTGTCGGTTCGTCTATTGCTCGTATGACAGACGCGGGATCATATATTCATGCCGGACCTGAAATTGGTGTGGCTTCTACAAAAGCTTTTACAGGTCAGGTAACTCTTTTGACCATGATGGCTTTAAGCCTTGGATACAAACGCGGTACGATAAAAAAATCTGAATATCAGCGTCTTTTGACTGAGATGGAAAATATTCCGGCTAAAATAGAAGCTGTTTTGAAAGTAAATGCTCAGGTACAATACATTGCCAATGAAATTAAAGATTCACCCAATGCGTTATATCTGGGTCGAGGTTATAATTTCCCCGTAGCACTCGAAGGAGCGTTGAAGTTGAAAGAAATTTCGTACATTCACGCTGAAGGCTATCCGGCAGCTGAAATGAAACATGGTCCTATCGCTTTGATTGATGAAAATATGCCCTGTATCATTGTTTGTACCAATAAAAGTGCTTATGAAAAGATAGTTTCTAATATTCAAGAAGTAAAAGCAAGGAAGGGTGTTGTGATTGCAGTAGTGACGGAAGGGGATACAATCATTAAACAATTAGCGGATTATACCATCGAAATTCCCGATACCGCAGAACCATTGACCCCTTTGCTTTCAGTGATTCCAATGCAATTATTAGCTTTTCATATTGCAGTGTTGCGGGAATGTAACGTTGACCAACCTCGTAACTTAGCGAAGTCGGTAACTGTTGAATAATTTAATATAAACAAAAAAAAGTGAAAGATTCTAAAGCACCAGTAGAAATGGCGTATAATACGCAACTTGAGTTTCTCATAATGCCTGAGTATGGACGGAATGTTCAACAACTTGTGCGTTATGCTCAAACTATCAAAGACGCCGAATATCGCCAAGCGTTTTGCGAAGAGATTGTCGATTTGATTCAACAGCTTTATCCTCAAAGTAAAAACGTGGAAGATTATCGCGAAAAGTTGTGGTCACATCTTTTTCATATAGCTAAATACAATCTTGATGCCCGAACCCCCAGTGGTGAAATTCCTAAACCTGAAAATGCTCGGGTCAAGCCTGAACGTATTCCTTATCCGGCACAAGACACAAGATTTCGGCATTATGGCAATAATGTACAGGTGATGATTCGTAAAGCGATGACTATGGAACCGGGTTATATCAAAACCGGTTTTGTGAATACTATAGGCTCATATATGAAAATGGCTTATAAAAACTGGAATAGGGAATATTATGTCAGCGATGACTTGATTAAAACTGATTTAGCAATTTTGTCTAACGGACAATTGAGCCTTGATGATGATAGCCGTATTGATGGTCTTTCAAATGCCAGCCGAAATAGAAGTAGTACGAATAATTTAAGTAGTAGAGACCGGGATCGTAGAAGCGGCGGAACTCAATCATCCAGCATCCGGAGAGATGGTAGAGACGGCAGCAGAGACAACCGCGACAATAGAGATAGCCGAGATAACAGAAATGATAATCGCAATGACAATCGAGGCGGTCTTAATAGAAATACAAGTAATAGAAATATAAAAAATAAGCGTAAGTAATTGCTTATCAATTATTTACAATTACTTTAAAATCTCGATACATTGATACGTATCGAGATTTTTCAGTTGATACTGAGGGGGGTAAATTTAATCGTAAAAAGACATTAAGCCATTGTTACTCGACGTGCATTGGGAATTTTAATCGCATCAACGTATTGAATTGTGTCATCGAGACTTCTTAGGATATGAATATTGGCAGGTAGTTTGAGGTCTTTTGTCACAACTTGATAACCAGACACTAAGACAATAGAGTGCGGAAAATGGTTAGACAGTGTCTCTAAGTAATCCTGAACGGAAATTTTTCCGAAAGGCTCATTGATAAGTGTAAAGACATAATCGGGTTTGTGAACCGTGCAACAATCTTTCAAATCGTCTAAACTAATTTCCTGACCCAAATAAATAGTGTGGTGGCGTCGAGCCTTAAGCATATAATGCATAAAAAGAAGACTTAACTCTTGTCGCTCGCCTTCCGGCAAATAAATAATAAATTTTTTAACCTCACGACCGCTAACGAGGGGCTCTTTATCAATGGCAGCAATGACTTTTTGTCTTAAAAGATAGCTCATAAAATGTTCCTGAACAGGATTGACTGAGCCGGTCAGCCAAAGCAAACTTAATCGTTCTAAAAAGGGGTAAACAATTTCCATCATGGTTCGTTCGAAACCCATTTGGTTGATGTTGCTACTCAAAATACGATCGAATTTATATTCATCCATTTCAATCATCGAAATGGTGAGAGCATCAAGTTGAGTGTCGTATTCAAAATTTAATTCAGATATTTGAGATACTTTTTCGGTAATTTGTTCCCGAGTCATGGTTGATATCTTCGAGATTTTTACACCATTTTTGTTGAGTAAGGCAATGTTAAGAAGCAACTTGAGGTCAGAATCATCGTAATATCTAATATTGGTTTTTGTACGAGACGGACAGATGAGGTTATATCGTTGTTCCCAAATCCGGATGGTATGAGCTTTGATGCCCGAGAGCTTTTCTAAATCTTTTATGGAATATATAGCCACTGTACTATTTTTTTGATTTTCTATTGAGTTATAAAAAAATCATGCTATTTTGATAAATTATAACCAAAATTGAATAAAATTGTTGAAAACATGAACATTTCTGAGGGAATTTTAATAAATCAAAAAAGTAAGCTGAACACAATTCCAAATATTAAACATTTATTGCAAAAAAAGGTTTATTTTATTGAAATATTATTTTATTCAAATTTTGATATTAACTTTATCTCAAATAAATAATTCATAATTACATCAAAGCTCTTATCGTTAGCAAATTAACTGATTTAAAATAAAAATATCCATTTTAAAATTTTACAACAATTCTCATGAAAGGCTTCAAAACCATTTTTAAAGGTTTGATGACGCTTCTATTACTTTCAATAGTTGCGCAATTATCGGCTCAAGACAGCTGTGTTTTTCGTTTACGTCTATACGACCGCTATGGCGATGGTTGGGACGATTCTCAACTCTATATTAAATTAGGCAACAGTGTTGAAAAAGCTTATACACATGATGGTGCGGCAGGAGTACCGGCTGATAGTATAAGGTTGTATGACTTGCGGGTGAAAGTCGGCGATACTATTGTTGTTCGCTATGAACCTCAAGGTAATTATCAAGCTGAAATCAAATACACTCTTTCAAATAATGCCGGTGAACCGATTTTGACTCAAGGCCCTACTCCTACTACCGGTGTCGTTTACAGAGGCTCTGTAAAGTGTATCAGTTGTGGCGCGCCTCTAAATTTGACAGTAGCCAGTGTGAGAAGTTTTACAACCACCATTAAATGGAATCCCATAGCAGTTGGAACGCGTCCGACGTATCGTATCGAGTGGAATGAAACCAACTTTACACCGGGTACCAGTGCAAATGCAGGGACTACTACAGATACGTTTGCTATCTTACCAGGTTTGAAAGAGGTGACCCGATATTACGTTTATGTAAGAACCACTTGTGGAACGGCTACCGACACCAGCAAATGGGCTGGTCCCGTTTCTTTCATAACCGATACTGCGTCGAATGTTGGCATTTCGGCTATCCTTTCCCCTATCAGCCGATGCGATTTAGGTATTGACAGCGTGCGGGTCAATATTAAAAACTATGGCGGCGGACCAATCAGTTTAGTTCCTTTCAAATACAGTGTAAACGGTGTGAATGCACCTGTTCAGATGCCAAGAGATGGCCTTTATACCGGAGTTATCAGTAAAGATAGCGTGGCTACAATCGCTTTCAAAGCGGTATCAGATTTTTCGGCTCCCGGCGAATATAATATTGCGGCTTGGACAGAACTGGAAACAGATAAAAATAAAAAGAATGACACTTTCCGTATAACAGTCGTTCGTCCTCGATTAATTAATCAGTTCCCCTATCAACAAGATTTTGAAGCGGGGAAGGATACTTGGCAAAAGGTGGACAGTTTGGGGAGATCCACTTGGGAATGGGCAACGCCTCGTTACCGGTTCATTAATGGTGCTGCCAGTGGTACTAAGGCTTGGACAACCGCTGCTGATACATCTTACAAAAACGCCGATACAAGTTATTTGCTCTCACCCTGTTTTGATTTTTCATCATTTACCGTTGATCCGCGTATTAGTTTCGCTATAAATTTTTATAGTGAAGCACGTTTTGATGGCACTTGGCTGGAAGGCTCTACTGATGGCGGTACAACATGGTCTCAAATCGGCAAGCGTAAAACCGGTATTAATTGGTACAATGATACACTTAACCGTCAGAATTTTGACTTGTGGACAGGCACAACGCGTCCGGGTTGGCATATTGCTCAGAATACACTTACCGGGATGAAAGGCAAACCTCAATGTCGTCTCCGTTTTGTTTTTCGTTCTGACAATTCTACAAATACGAACTTCGATGGTGTGGCTATTGACAATGTTATTGTTTCAGCTGCGAATGTTACTGACTTAGCATTGGATAGCATTGGAAGAGTAGATATGAGCGATTGTGGCAGTGTAAAAGATACAGTCGTATTGCGCATTTATAATTTGGGAAATGCGGCTCAATCTTCGTATTCCGTTAATTTTAGTTTGGACAATGGCACGCCTATTTCTGAAAATGTTACCAATTTTAATATTCCGGCAGGACAATCGGCTTTATATAAATTCAAGACCGTTCTCAACTCATTCGTTGCACCCGGAACGCATACACTCAAAGCTTGGGTCAGTTCAGGTGCCGATAATATTCGCGTGAACGATACCGCCTTTACGACTTTTATCATCACGCCGCCAATCAAGGGCAATAATGTATTTAATTTTGACGACCTCGTTCCTCCGGCAAACTGGACGGCTATCCGCGCCGGATTGGCACGTGGAAGACACGGCAACGCTGCAACCAATGGTTATGCTTTCGCCAATATTTATGCTGATACGGCTGTGATTGACGGAGATACTATCATCACTCCTTTGGCTCAATTATTTGACGCAACCACCAATAAATTTGGCCCCGTCAGAGCAGATGATTCATTGAAATATGATTACCGCTTCGTCAACGAAGATTCGCCGTTTGAGGGCTACGACCTCATCACTAAAGACACATTAAAGGTGTTAGCGTCTGTAGATTGTGATACCAATTGGGTAACAATTGACATGGTTACTCGCAGTAACCACACACCGACTTCTCTTTACCGAACCCGAAGTGTGAGTTTGAAACAATTCGCAGGAAGAACCATAAAACTCCGTATTCAGGTGACAAGTGCCATAGATACTTTTGTTGGTTATTTTATTGATATCGATAATATCAATTACAAATCTATCTGCCCGAATAATTTTGGTATTAGTGGAACAGTTAAAAAATCGGATAGAGGACAAGCGAACGGGTCAATTGTGATTAAAACTGTTCGCGGCACCGCTCCTTTTACTTATAAATGGAACAATAGTGCTACAAAAGATTCTATTGCCAATTTGGCAGTAGGTGACTACATCGTTACTGTTACGGATGCCAACGGCTGTACGGATGTGCAGACTTTCAAAATTGATTTTGTGTCAACCACTTTTGAACTGACTTCCGCTATTAGCAAAGTAACTTTATCACCCAATCCGACGACCGGCACGGCTCTATTGGATGTAGAGTTCCGCAAGATATTAGATGCTCGTGTTCAGATTTTTAATATGATGGGACAATTAATAACGGAACATCAAAGCCGACAAACAGATAAAGCGCAATTCGATTTAGATTTGAGCAACCGTCCGGCTGGCATTTATCTTGTTCGTATTACAGCGGAAAATAAAACATACACTGCTCGACTCGTCAAGCAATAGAATTAATTTTTAGGTTAAACAATCTGGTGTTAATTTGAGGCATCTGCAACTAAGCGGATGCCTTTTTGTTTTTTGTTTAAAGTGAGTTAATTTCACAAATCTTTCTTTACTTTGGGTGATTTTTGTGTTCTTATTAAAAAAAATGACATTATGAAAATTGGAATAGTCTGTTATCCCACTTTTGGCGGGAGTGGTGTTATAGCAACCGAACTGGGTATGGGGCTTGCTCGCAAGGGGCATCAGGTACATTTTATCACTTATCGACAACCGGTTCGCCTGTCTTTTCAGCATTTTCAAGAAAATATATATTATCATGAAGTTTCGGGTACCGATTACCCGCTTTTTGAGTATCCACCTTATGATACGGCTTTGGCGAGTAAAATGGTAGATGTTGTAAAATATGAAAACCTTGACCTTTTGCATGTGCACTATGCGATACCGCATGCCATGGTTGCCTACATCACTAAAAAAATATTGTTGACCGAAGGGCGATATGTACCCGTGGTCACCACTTTGCACGGTACCGATATCACGCTTGTGGGTTCTAATAGGACTTTTGCGCCTGTGGTTGAGTTTTCAATCAATAAATCGGATGGTGTCACTGCGGTCTCACAAAGTTTGAAAGAGGATACGTTGAGTCTTTTTAATATTACCACTGAAATAAAAGTGATTCATAATTTTATTGATTTTAACCGTTTTAAAAAAATCAATAAAGACCATTTTAAAAAAATTATTGCCCCCAATGGTGAAAAAATACTCGTCCATACCTCCAATTTCAGAAAAGTAAAAAGAGTTGAAGATGTCATTTATATCTTCAAAAAAGTGTATGAGAAAATACCTTCAAAACTTTTGCTCATCGGTGACGGTCCCGAGCGACAATATTTGGAAGAACTTTGTCGGCAGATTGGGCTATGCGACGAAATCCGGTTTCTTGGGAAACAGGATGCAGTGGAAGAATTGTTGGCAATAGCCGATTTATTCATTATTCCCTCCACTAAAGAAAGTTTTGGTTTGTCAGCCTTAGAAGCTATGGCTTGTGAAGTACCCGTGATTTCATCTAATGTGGGTGGTTTGCCCGAAGTCAATATTCAGGGAGTAACCGGTTTTTTGAGTGATGTCGGGAATGTTGATGAAATGGCTGAGAATGCTATCCGTCTTCTCAGCGATGAGGATATGCACAATGCTTTTCGAAAAAATGCGCTGAATCAAGCCCAAAAGTTTGATATTGAGAACATTTTACCCCATTATGAAGCATATTATAAGGAAGTAATGGAAAGAGCGCTTTATAAGAAAGCGGAATAAGGGTTGGTTACCATCATTTATTCCATTTCTATTAAAAGTTGTCCTTTCTCCACAGCAGTTCCTTTGCTGATATGGATAGCTTTAACGACACCATCGCCGGCAGCTTTGATGACATTTTCCATTTTCATGGCTTCCAGAATCATGACTTTGTCACCTTTCATCACTTGGACGCCGACCACGACCGATACCTCTAACACCAAGCCCGGCATGGGGGCTTTGATGTCGCCCACTTTCTGAGTCACACCGACTTTCATGCCCAGCTGGTCAATTAACCGATCGTATTTATCGTTGATTTTAGTGGTGTATTTATTGCCATTTATTTTGAAGACAAAAGTTTTACTTTGGGAGTCAACTGATTCAATTTCAGCTTTATACGCTTTGTTGTTTTTTAGAATATGAAAGGTGTTTTCACCCATTGGAATCATGTCTAACATGTCAGCTTCGGCTGGTGTTACCTCATAGAGTCTTTCGTTAACGGCTACTTTGAAGGGTGTATTGTCCATTGATAAGGCGGTTTTAATGTAGTAAAATCAAATTTTCAAGCAAATATATAGATTTCTATATGTGTTTAAAAGTTTTTAGTTGTAAAATAATAAAATAAAAGAAGTGCCTGTTAGCAACTATTTTTTCGGGTGTATAACAAATTCACAAATGGTAGGGGCATCGCCCCGACAGTTCGGTAGAATTATCGAAAATGACTAATTTATCTCGCGGCAGAGCCGCATAAGAATTACATCTTTTGCGGCTCTGCCGC
>JANPGW010000328.1:0-26066 GCA_031424115.1 Saprospiraceae bacterium
TCCAAATTCTTCTTTTATCTTTGTCATAAGTGGTTGAGTCGCTTTTAATTTTTTCTCGAAAACTAAATTTATCACTTCTCAATCACTTATTTCTCTTTTTACATCCTTTTTAACTTTTTCTACAAATATTGGTTACACCCAGTTTAGATTTTAAATTTCTAAAAGATGTGTTTAGCAATTCCAGGTAAAATCAAAAACATAGAACTGCAATACGGTGGGCTTGTCCGTATGGCAAAAGTACAATTTGGCGGCATCGTCAAAGAAGCGAGCCTTGAAATGTTGCCCTCAGCGAAAGAAGGCAACTACGTACTGGTACATGTAGGCGTGGCAATCAGTTTGGTCAATGAAGAAGAAGCAGCGAAAAGTTTCCAATATTTGGCAGAAATCGGGGAGTTAGACGACTTGATAGAGCATACGCAGGTTGATAGAAATTGAAATAACAATGCAATATTGTATTAAAAATTACGCTTTTCTAAAGAAAATCTTATGGTTAGATGCCATCATGGGAGGATTAACCGCAATTGTCGGGTTAGTCTTTGTCTTGCCACTGAGCATTTTTTTAGGATTATCCACAAAACTTTTGACCATAATTTCAATCATCACATTGATGTATGCTCCAGTAGCTACTTTTTTAGCAATGCAAAAATCAGTTTCAATTCCTGTATTGAGGCTTTTGGTTAATGCTAATTGGTTATGGGCAATGGTTAGTTTAGTACTGGTTTTTATGAATATAAATGAGGCAAAAATTTTAGGCATTTTATTCCTTATCTTAAATGTATTGGTGGTAGGCACATTAGCCTACTTAGAGGGAATTCAAATTGTGAAAAATTCATCATTTTAAATTTATGAAAAATGAAATTCATGTCAGAATATCGCGACCCAGAAACGGTTGAAAAATACCTGTCGGAGTTGCATAAAATCGTTACGCGCACGTGGACAATCATGGAAGTCTGCGGTGGTCAAACGCATAGTTTGGTCAAAAATGGCTTGCTCAATCTCATGCCTAAAGAAATAAATATGGTGCATGGACCCGGCTGCCCTGTCTGCGTCACGCCTGTGAATTTGATTGACAAAGCCGTTTGGTTAGCCATGGAAAAGGGCGTCATCATGTGCTCTTATGGCGATATGCTGCGCGTGCCCGGGTCAAAAACCAGCCTTTTGGAAGCCAAAGCGGCGGGTGCGGATGTGCGGATATTGTATTCTCCATTGGAAGCAGTGAAAATAGCGCAAGATAATCCGAATCGAGAGGTCGTCTTTTTCGCCGTTGGTTTTGAAACTACTGCCCCTGCCAATGCCTTATCGGTGGTTCATGCCCATCGATTGGGGGTCAAAAACTACTCGATATTGGCTTCGCATGTCCTCGTACCGCCTGCGATGGAAGCCGTGATGAACGATGAAAATGCCGTCATTCAAGCCTTTTTAGCTGCCGGTCATGTCTGCACAATTATGGGCATTTCTGAATATTATCCGTTGGCTGAGAAATACAAAGTACCGATTGTCGTCACTGGTTTTGAGCCTGTTGATTTGCTGCAAGGCATATTAATGGTGGTCAAACAGCTTGAAAAAGGAGAATGTCGCCTTGAAAATCAATACAGTCGGGTAGTCTCACCTGAAGGCAATCTGGAAGCTCAAAAAGTCATCAATCAGGTCTTTGAAATCGAAGACAGAGAGTGGCGAGGCATCGGCTCAATACCCCTCAGTGGCTACGAAGTTCGGAAGGAATTGGAGCATTACAATGCCAACATAAAATTTGACGTCAACATTGAAAAAGTGCCTGAGAATGCTGAATGTATAGCGGGTTTGGTTCTAAAAGGCTTGAAAAAGCCTCATGAATGCCCTCAGTTCGGTAAAAAATGTACACCGCAGATGCCTTTGGGTGCGCCAATGGTGTCAAGCGAAGGCGCATGTGCAGCATATTATCATTTTTCGATGGCGATGGAAGAGGTTGTGTAAAACCGCAAAATGTAGAATTTTAAATGTAAAATGTAAAAGTGGGTGTAAACCGTAAAATATAAAATTTTAAATGTAAAATTGGGTGTAAACGCAAAATAGGAAATGAAATAAAAAAGATTAAATTATTAAACAAACAAAATTACTATGGAAAACAACTCTAAACGATATGATTTAGAAGAAAGGCTCATTGATTTCGCTGTACAAATTCTTGATGTTTGCGAATTATTACCTCAAACATTTGCCGCTAAACATCTTGGAGGACAATTAGTCCGTTCAGGTACTTCACCCGCTTTAAATTATGGTGAAGCCCAAGCCGGAGAATCTAAAGCAGATTTTTTACATAAAATGAAAATATGTTTAAAAGAATTAAGAGAATCTCTGATTTGCTTGAAAATTATTTTTAAAAAGAAATATATTGTTGAAAATAAGCTACAATTCATTTTAAAAGAATGTGGAGAGTTAGTCGCTATTTTTACGAAAAGTATTGTAACGGCTTCTATCAAAAATGAAAACCAAAAAACTTAATACTTTGCCGCTGCCACTCACTTTTACATTTTACATTTAGAATTTTACATTTTGCGGTTTCCATTCACTTTTAAATTTAAAATTTTACACTTTGCGATTAAAACAATTAAATATGCAGCTCAGTTGCCCGATGCCAAAACTCAAATTTGACATCATCACGCTCGGTCACGGCAGCGGAGGGCTTTTGACGAATCAACTCTTGGAAAGTGGAGTTTTCGAGGTGTTGAAAAATGATTTATTGAATGAAAAACATGATGGGGCGATTTTCACCATGAATGGTAAAATGACGTTTTCGACGGATAGCTACGTCATTTCGCCCATCTTTTTCCCTGGCGGTAATATCGGCGAATTGGCAGTGAATGGTACGGTGAACGATTTGGCTATGTGTGGAGCGACCCCTCAGTATTTATCGTTAGCGTTCATCATTGAAGAGGGTTTGACGATGACCGAGTTTTGGGAAATTTTGATTTCGATAAAATATGCGGCTGAAAAAGCAGGTGTTCAAATCGTCACCGGTGATACAAAAGTAGTGGAACGAGGCAAAGGTGATAAGATTTTCATCAATACTTCAGGCGTCGGCATGTTGCATTCTAAGGCGAATATTGCTATGTCGAGAGTAAAAAAAGGCGATAAAATAGTGGTTAGCGGCAATATTGCTACACATGGCATGGCGATTATGAGCGTCCGCGAAGGCTTAGAATTTGAAACAAGTATTGAAAGTGATACGGGTAATTTGAATCATACGGTTGGAAAACTTTTAGATGTTTTTGGCGATAAAATTCATTTGCTGAGAGACCCCACACGCGGCGGTGTAGCGACTGTTTTAAATGAAATTGCCAGAGATTCTAAATTGGGGATTGATATTTTTCAAAAAAATATACCTGTTTTGGAAGAGGTTTATGGAGGATGCGAACTCTTAGGGCTTGACCCATTGTATGTTGCCAATGAAGGTGTTTTTTTAGCGGTGGTAGAGGCAGAAATTGCTGAAAATTTCACTCAAATACTGAGGGGGTGTGAATATGGCGAAAATGCTGCGATTATTGGTGAAGTGGTCGAAACGAATCCTCGCCAAGTGGTTTTAACCAGTAAAATTGGTGGTAAACGGGTGGTGAATATGCTTGTTGGAGAGCAATTACCGCGTATTTGTTGATTCATAGTCTTGTTGATGGTGTTTTTCATCCCACTTTGATTTTAGAAAAAGCCGATGGCTCGCAGTTGCAAATTGATTCCCGCACGTCAGATGCCATCGCTTTGGCAGTTCGATTCAATACACCCATTACGGCTTATGAAAATGTGATTGAAGAGGCGGGTATGCTCTCCGATTCGTTCTGGGCAAAGCAAAATAAAGGCTCTATTGCCGATTATTCGCTTGAACAATTAGAAGATTTATTGAAAAAGATGGTTGATAAAGAAGATTATGAGAGTGCCATTAGGGTTAGAGAGTTGATAAATAAACGCAAAAATGACTTGAAATGACACTTTTAAAGGCATTTTTATTTATTTTGATGCACCGTAATAAAAAATTAAAAAACTTTTTTGGTTTTTAAAGTTTTATTACCTACTTTTGCATCATGATAACAACAACAGAAATAACGGATGTTAAAAAAAGAATCATTGAGGAATCATTGAAACTTTTTATGAAATATGGTGTGAAAAGCATCACGATGAATGAAATTGCCCAAAGTTGTGGTATTTCAAAACGCACTCTGTATGAAAATTTTGAAGATAAAGACGAATTGTTGAGTATTTGTGTGAAAACAATGAACGCTCATTCGCGCAATGAAAATCAGTTATTAGAGGATAAAAGTAAGAGTGTACTTGATTTTTTTATGCAATCTGTCCAACAGCTGGGAGAAAAAACCAGCCAAGTCAATCCAACTTTTTTTCGAGAACTCCATAAATTTCATCCAAATATTGCCAAAGAACAATTAGAACATGTTGAAAATACTGTCATACCTCATATGACCGCATTGATTCAAAAAGGTATTGCAGAAGGCGTTTTCAGAACGGATATCAATATTGAATTAATAATAAGGCTCTTATTAAGTCAATTTGATCATATCATCAATTCGGATTTTATAGAAAAAGTGAAAGTACCTGTTCCTCAAATTTTTCAAACTGTTATCCTGCATTTTGTTCGCAGTATTGCCACCCAAAAGGGTTTGAAAAATATTGAAGCATTTGGAAAAATTAAATAGACCGATATAACTCATTGATAATCAATGAAATACCGAGTGGGCATGCTTATTAAATTCTAATTATCAGAGTAAAATAAAAAATAAATTTAAAAAATACAAAAACTTTTTTGGTTTTTAAAGTTTTCATCCATATCTTTGCATCATGAAAATTGAACGGCTATTAGATGCCCGTTTTTTTTGCTTCGATGAAAACTTTTAAAACTAAAATAGTTTTTATAGTTAAATTAAAAAAAAGAGATTTGCTATCTCGTTTTTTTTGCTCAATTCAAAACTTCTAAAACTAAAATAGTTTTTAGAGAATTTAAAAAATATGTAAAATGAAATATTTAAGAATCGCCTTACTGAATTTTTCTCTGCTGTTTTTGATACAATATAGTGAAGCACAAACGTCCTTGTCACTCGCCGACTGTGTAAAAAAAGGTTTGACCAACTTCCCAACTATACAAAGACAAAGCTTAGACATCAACAAAGCCGATGAAAAAATGAAAGAAATACGCGCTGCCTGGTTGCCACAAGTCAATGGTTCGGCTGCCATAAATGATAACTTAAAATTGGCAACTCAAATATTACCGGGAGCCATTTTTGGCAGACCTGGTGAAGATGTTGCCGTCCAGTTTGGTACAAAATATACGATGAATGGTGGTATTGACATCAACCAAGTGATTTATAATGCCGCTATACCGCTCAATATGAAGGTGGCAACGATGAGTAAAAAATCAGGCGAGTTGAACGTGCGCAAAACTGAAGAGCAATTGATGTATGATATTGCTTCTGCCTACTATTCTGCACAGGTAACGAAAGTGCAAATGCGCATTATTGAAGCCAATCGGGATAGAATTAAAAAATTATTGACCATTATTAAGATACAATATGATAATGGTTTTGCTAAAAAATTGGACTATGACCGACTGCTTGTCAATCAAACCAATCTTGAAACCGACCTCCAAAACTTAGATGTGAACTACCGTCAGCAAATGACGTTGCTCAAATATTATATGGGCATACCCCTCAGTACAGACCTCGTTTTGACTGATAAAACGGATACTGAATTGTACCAAAACATCAAAGTCGGTCTGGAAGATGTGACTAAAAATAGCCCCGATTTTCAATTGATTCAAGTACAAAAAAGCATGAATGATTTGCAAATTGAGCAAATCAAAGTCGGTTATAAACCTACTTTGTCCGCAGGTTTGCGCCTTAATTATCAAACACAACAAAACAACCTCAATATTTTCGGTAAAGATTCAAAGTGGTTGCCCACTGCTGCCCTTGCAGTCAATTTGAGTGTGCCGATTTTTGATGGTTTCAGTAAAAAATACAAAGCCAATCAAGTACGCATTGAAAGAGAACAATTGCGTTTTGATGAGCAAAATTTGACTGAAAGCCTTGCTTTACAAAATGAAAATGCTCGATATAAATTGCAACTCAACCAAGCGGCTGTTACTACACAAACCAATAATATAAAATTGGCAGAGGAAGTCTATAAAAGCACTCAATTGCAGTTTGAAGGTGGCATTACTCCCCTTTCTGAACTATTAAATGCTGAAAATTCATTGAAAGAAGCTCAGACAAATTATCTCAAAAATCTTGTTCAGGTGAAAGTAGCGGAATTAGATATTTTGAAATCATCGGGAAATATTCGGGAAATATTGAAGTAAGGTTTAAACACATAATATTTTTTTAAACACATAGAACACATAGTTTTCTAAGAAAAATTATTAAAAATTAAAAAATCAATAAAATGAAATACGCTAAAATATTAATGGGTCTTCTTGCTGTCGTTGCTTTAGTTGTTTTGGGTGCTTGGAAATTACAAGCCAATAAAAATTTAATGAACGCCAATGCTGCTATTGCAGAGCAAAAAATAACGGTTTTTCCTGTTTCGGTGATTAATCCCGCTAACCAAACCATTTCACAAAACTTTAAATCAGATGGTGCTTTTGTACCGAATCGTCAACTCAAATTCGCTTCCGAAATGTCGGGCAGAGTCGTTTCGCTCAATATAAAAAAAGGCGGTTATGTGCAAAAAGGACAAACCGTTGCGGCCTTAGACAACGAGCAAACACAAATAGAAATGAGTTTGGCACAAGCAAATTTGGACAAAGCTAAATCGGATTTGGGCAAATATGAAACAATGTTCGCAGGCAATGCTGTTCAAAAACAACAGGTGGAAGATGTGCGGATGCAAGTAAAAAGTGCTGAAAACCGCATTGAAATCCTACAACGCCAGCTCCGCAAAAGTGCGATTATCGCCCCAATGTCAGGTATCGTCAATGACCTTTCAATTGAAGTAGGTAGCTTCTTATCGCCCGGTACAGCCATTGCTGAAATTGTGGATATTAATAATTTGAAATTGCAAGTTCATCTGTTAGATTTTGAAGTATTGAAAGTAAAAGTGGGACAAACTGCCAGCATTACGCCTGATCTTTATCCCGATGCTAAAATCACAGGTTCAGTCAATGCCATTAGTGCTATTGCGGATGGTTCTCGAAAATTTGAAGTTGAAATTACGATTAATAACAGCAGCAGCACACCTCTAAAAGCAGGTATGACCGCATCGGCTCTTTTCAATATGGGCAGTAGCAAAAATGCTTTGGTCATTCCAGCGAACAGCATCGTCGGCAGTATTCAAGACCCACAAGTGTATGTTTTGACAGGTGAAACGGTGCAATTGAAAAAAATAAAAGTAGGCTCTATCTACAACGATAAAATTGAAGTTGTTTCGGGCTTAACAACGACAGATAAAGTCGTATCATCAGGTCAATTGAATCTCAACGATGGCGTGAAAGTAAAAGTGTTGGAATAATTAGGAATTAGGAATTGGCTAATTCATTGAAAATCAATATTTTAGATAAAATACTGAGAGGGTGTTTCACAATGTCCAATTCTTAATTTATAATTTATCATTCCTAATTCTTAATTACTAATTCATCATTAAAAATAAATCATGTCACTTACAGAAATAGCTATAAAAAGACCGTCGCTAATCGTTGTTATCTTCGCAGTCTTAGGATTTTTAGGCATTTTAGGCTACACCAAACTCAACTATGAGTTAATGCCAAAATTTGAATCACCCGTGGTCAGTGTCACCACTATTTACCCCGGAGCATCACCTGCGGAAGTCGAAAGTTCAGTGACAAAACGGATAGAAGATGCACTGTCAAACCTTGAAAACTTGGACGAAATTCGCTCAAGTTCTTTGGAAGGCGTATCGTCTGTTATTTTGATGTTGAAAGCCAACGCCAATACAGATATTGCCGTACAGGATGCTCAACGTAAAATCAACGCTATTTTATCCACTTTACCAGACAATATTAACAATCCTGTTTTGGGCAAATTCTCCATGTCAGACATGCCTGTTATGCGACTTGGCGTGACGGCGAAAATGCCTCCTGCTGAACTATATTCTCTTGTAAAAGATGAAATATCGCCTGTTTTGGGTAAAATTGAAGGGGCTGCTCAAATCAATATGATAGGTGGCGAAGAGCGTGAAATCAAGATATTGGTGAACCGCCAGAAAGCAGAAAGTTTTGGCGTTTCAATGATGCAAATCAGCAATGTAGTTAAAGCCGCTAACCTCGATTTCCCAACCGGCAAAATTAAAAATGATGCCACTCAATCCTTGATTCGTTTGCAAGGCAAATATAAATCCCTTGACGAAATTCGGAATTTAGTCGTTGCTACCGATAGGCAAAACAATTCACCGATACGCCTGTATGAAGTCGCTGATGTTAAGGACGACATTAAAGAAATAAAAACGTTTAGCCGCATCAATGGTAAAAATTCCATCGGATTAACCGTTCAAAAACAGAACGATGCGAATGCTGTTGCCCTCAGTAAAAATGTCAGAACCGCTCTAAAATATATAGAAAAACAATATGCTTCTAAAGGCTTGACCTTTGAAATTGCTTCTGATAGCTCTGATTTTACAATGGCAGCAGCCGATGCGGTTATTTCCGATTTGGGTTTGGCAATATTTATTGTTGCCTTGTGTATGCTTTTGTTTTTGCACAGTATCCGCAATTCATTAATCGTGATGATTGCCATTCCTGCATCTTTGATTTCAGTGTTTGGTGTGATGTTTTTATTGGGTTATACTTTGAATTTAATGACGCTTTTAGCCATTTCATTAGTGGTCGGTATCTTGGTGGACGACTCGATTGTCGTACTTGAAAATATATACCGACACCTTGAAATGGGCGAAGAACGCCGTTCAGCCGCTGCCAAAGGACGGGCTGAAATAGGCATGACTGCCATCGGTATTACGCTTGTAGACGTGGTCGTTTTTTTACCAATTACAATGGTGGGTGGTATTATTTCTAACCTTTTATCCCAGTTTTCTATTGTTATTGTCGCTTCTACTTTGATGAGTTTATTTGTGTCGTTTACCATTACGCCTTTATTGGCTTCTCGTATGGCGAAGGTGGAGCATATTCCAACCACTTTCATGACGGGTAAATTAGTGGCAGCTTTTGAACGTTTTATCACCTGGTTGACCAATGCTTACGGACGTGTTTTGCAGTTTTCTTTGGCACATAAACGGTATGTTTTAACGGCAGTTATAATCCTATTCTTTGCTTCTTTTTCATTGATCACAAAAGGTTTTATCGGCACTGAATTTGTGAGTTCGGGCGATAATGGCGAGTTTATCATTACCCTAGAATTGCCTCAAAAAGCAACTTTGGCGCAAACAAACCAAGTGACTATGCAAGTAGAAGATTATTTATTCAAAAAAGGTGAAGTCACAAACGTGTTTGCCAATGTGGGTACAACGAGTGGGCAAATGGGCAGTAGCCAATTGGCGAACAAATCTGAAGTGAATGTGAAATTAGTGGATAAAACTAAGCGCACTCAAACTTCGGCGATTATTGCTCAATTGGTGAAATTAGACCTCCAAAAATTGCTGCCCGATGTCATTGTCAGTTCAGCCGCTGTGAGTATTGCCGGTGGAGCCAACTCTGCCCCTGTTCAGTTGTCCGTTACAGGCAATTCCATAGACAGCAATTTAACTGTTGCACGGCAATTAATGGATAAATTGAAAACGATAAAAGGTACTTCGGAGGTTAAAATGTCGGTTGAAACGGGCAATCCTGAAGTAACTGTGAATATTGATAGAGATAAAATGAGTGATTTAGGCCTGTCTCTCGACGTGGTAGGGGTCAATATGCAAGCCGCTTTTAGTGGTACAACAAGTGCCAAATACAACGAAAACGGCAAAGAATACGACATCAATATCATCATGGACGCCTTCGATAGACGCAATGAAAACGATTTAGCTAACCTATTTTTCATCAATAATAAAGGTGAAAAAATTGGTCTAACCCAATTTGCAACAATAGGCAAAACAACGGGTCCGAATAAATTGGAAAGAAAAAATCGAGTGCCTTCGGTCACGATTAGTTCACAGGTATTGGGTGTTTCGAGTGGTGAAGTTTCAGGTGAAATGACAAAATATTTAGCGAAAGCCAATATCCCTGCCAATACAACAGTCGCTTTTGAAGGCAATACAAAAAACATGACGGATGCTTTTTCTAATTTGCTTTTTGCCTTAATTGCTTCCATTTTGTTTGTTTATTTGATTATGGTGGCTTTGTACGACTCATATATTTACCCGTTTGTAGTCTTGTTTTCTATACCATTGGCTTTGATGGGCGCACTCTTAGCCTTAGCCTTGAGTATGCAACCCCTCAGTATTTTCTCGATGTTGGGCATGATTATGCTCATTGGTTTGGTCGCTAAAAATGCTATTTTAATTGTAGATTTTGCCAATCAACTAAAATCCGCTGGGCATAATACTGTCGAAGCCTTGATACTTTCAGGCAAAACCCGTTTACGCCCAATCCTCATGACGACTTTAGCGATGGTATTCGGTATGATGCCCATTGCTTTAGCACATGGTGCAGGAGCTGAGTGGAAAAGCGGCTTGGCGTGGGTACTTATCGGTGGCTTATCAAGTTCTATGATTTTGACACTCGTGGTCGTGCCTTCCGTTTATTTGATTGTAGATATGCTGAAAGGCGAGATGAAATTTAAAAATTCAAAAAAGATATTGAAAAACATCGTGCCTAATGATTTGGTGATTCAAGGTGAGGTAGTACCTGTTTAATGCAGTATTTTATAGTTTCATATTAATTTAAGGAGTATTTAAACACTTTATTGCTACATTTTCAATGCCTGATGATATTTATTGAGTTAGAATAATACAATTTGGGGAGTTATAAATTTTATTATCCCCCAAATCATGTTAAAAAGAACCAAATTTGGGGGATTAATTAAATATAATTGCCCCAAGTAATACCAAAAATCGTTACATTTGGGGGATTATAAAATTTTTAAAAAAATGGAAATTGCAGGTAGACTAAAAGAAATTGCATTATTGCAAAGCATATTAGAAAAAAGAGATGCTTCTTTTTTGGCAGTTTATGGTAGAAGGCGTATCGGCAAAACGTACTTAATTAGGCAGGTGTATGAAAATAAAATATTATTTGAATGCAGTGGTGTACTTGAAGAAGATATGGCACAACAGTTAGAAAATTTTTGGCGGTCGCTTAATGAGGCGTTCCCTCAACCACAACCTGTAACGCCACCGAAAACGTGGATAGAGGCTTTTTTTCAATTGCGTGCTTTTTTAAAACCACTGACTCAAGATACAAAAAAAGTTATTTTTTTTGATGAAATTCCGTGGTTTGAAACCCCACGTTCAGGTTTTTTGGCAGCTTTAGATGGCTTTTGGAATCAATTCTGCACCAAACGTACCGATATTATATTAGTTATTTGCGGTTCGGCAGCTTCATGGATAATTGATAAAGTCGTAAATAACCGAGGCGGTTTACACAACCGTTTAACACATCGCCTTCTTCTAAAACCTTTTACTTTGGGTGAAACAAAAGCATTTTTTGAACTAAATCGTGTAAAATTAACCTTAAAACAAATCGCTGAAATTTATATGTGCATCGGTGGTATTCCTTTTTATTTGAAAGACATCGAAGCGGGATACAGTGTGCCACAGATACTTGATCAATTATTTTTGGGAGAAGAAGCAAAACTAAAGGATGAATTTAGAAATTTATATGCGGCACTTTTTAAAAACAATACTGTGCACGAAAAAGTAGTAACTGCTTTGGCGAGTAAAACCAAAGGTTTGACGCGCAATGAAATCATCCAAACATCGGGTATCCCAAGCAGTGGCGACCTCACAACTGTTTTAGACGAATTAGTACAATGTGGCTTTATTCGCCAGATTTTCCCTATTTCAAAGTCAAAAGAAGATTGTTTATATCGCTTAATTGACGAATATTCTTTGTTTTATTTTAAGTTTTTAGTAGATGGTACAACCCAAAGCAGTTGGTCTCAAATTGCGCTAAGTCCTACATATAAAATTTGGGCAGGTTATGCCTTTGAAAATTTGTGTTTTAAACATACGTTTCAAATTAAAAAAGCATTTGGTATTAGCGGCGTTATTACAAATGAATACTCTTATGTGCAAAAAGGCAATGCAGACCAACAAGGTATTCAAATTGATATGATTATTGACCGTGCTGATAATTGTGTCAATATTTTAGAAGTGAAATTTTACAATACAGAATTTGAAATGAGTGAAACTTATGCACGACAATTATTGCATAAAGCGACTATTTTTAAAGAAAAAACGCGCTTAAAGAAAAACGTCTTTATCACCATGCTCACAGTTTTTGGGGTGAAAAAAAATGAACATTATTTGATGGCTGTCACCAATCAATTGCTCATTGATGATTTGTTCACTTGATTATTCAAACTCAACCCCACTAATCAACAACTCTAAACCTTGCACAATTTTATTATTCGGTTTACCACAATGGCTGCATATAAAACGATAATTCTGAACACTTGATTTCAATTGACAATCTTCACAAAATATCTCAATCGGCAGGGTTTCTATCGCTAATTTTACGGCTTTATACTGAGGGGAGTCGGTAGCCGTCACCGCTTCAAAAGCACTTTGCTTTAAAGAAGCTATGAAAAGGTGGGAAGAGCAAGGTTTGTTTATCTTTTTTCTTCCAACTTATAGCCCACATTTAAACCTCATTGAAACACTCTGGCGTAAAATAAAATACTAATGGCTCAAACCACATGACTAATTAAACTGTGACAACCTTTCTAAGGCTGTTACCAATATTTTGTGTACGTTTGGGCATCAGTTTCTATTAATTTCGCTTGATTCACTTTTTCCGTTTATTTAACTTAGAAACTGTTTTAAAACCCAAAAATGAGCAAAATGTACTCAAAATGGTTGTAATAGAAATTCCTAATTTCTAAAATCAATCACAATGAGTACGGTACAAAATAAATTAAAACGCAAGACATACCCAAGCGATATTAGTAAAAACGGCTGGAAGAACTTAAAAAAGCTATTACCCCGTGTAAATCTAATGATGAAATAGGTGGTCGCAAACCCGTTGATTTAAGAGAAGTCATTAATGCCATATTTTATGTTGTCAAAGAAGGTTGTTCATGGCGTGGCATGCCTCATGATTTTCCAAATTGGTCAACTGTTTACGGATATTTTAATCGCTGGAGTAAAGATGGCAAATGGGAGATGATTCATACCCAATTTGTCAAAAAAATACGCAAGCAAATGTGCCGTAAAAAACGTCCTTCGGCAGCCACTGTAGATTCACAAAGCATCAAAACAACGGCTAATGGTGGCGAAGAACGGGGTTATGATGGCGGTAAAATGATAAAAGGGCGCAAACGCTTTATTTTAACCGATACATAAGGGCTTTTATTAGCTGTTTATGTTTGTGCTGCCAGTGTTTCAGAAAAAGCAGACTCGAAGTTATTACTACAATATATAAAACAAACGCCTTATTTAGCCCGCTTATGTGGGCGTATTAAACTTGTTTGGGTAGATGGTGGTTATCGGGGCGAAGAACTTATCAATTGGGTCAAAGAAATTTGGGGCTGGGCTTGGCATGTGGTTTTACGCTCCGACAACCTAAAGGGATTTAAAGTTATTCCTCGGCGTTGGGTCGTGGAAAGAACCTTTGCTTGGCTTACTCAATCCCGAAGACTTAATAAAGATTACGAAAAATTAACCCGTAATAGTCAAGCTATGTGCTATTTAGCCATGATTAAAATCATGGCTAAAAGAAGCAGTTAGGGTTTTAAAACAGTTTCTTAAACTACTTATAATTAGTTTTTTCGAGATTAGGAAATTTTTTCTAAATAAGAAAAAATTTAAATAAATTAGCCTTGTAACACGATGCTCTGTCGTATCTACACAGAAAAAAAAGTTGCAAAAAAAAGCATGACGCATAGCCGTTATGCTTTTTTTGTAGAAAAAAGATGAAAGAGAAAAAAAAGAATCCTTTACCCGATAAACGCTTGAAAGAACGAGGGGCACTATTTATGAGCCGATTGGTAGAAAAGCGGAGTTGCATTTTACGTCAAATTTCGACGAATTGGAAAGAAGAAATGGGATTTTGGCGATATTTAAAGAATAAAAAGGTGAGTATCGGCTGGTTAATATAAGAAAGTCTTCAGCTAATGAAGGATCAATATGATATTAACGGGCGGCATATATTAAGTATTCAAGATAGTAGCACGATAGGCTTTAAGGCTGCGACAGGTCGCAAGAAAGGACTTGAAGCGGTAGGGACGGTCGGTAATTGCCCTGGATTCATAATACACCCCAACTTATTGATAGATGCCGATGATGGCCGTTGTTTAGGTTTAAGCGATTTATCGCTGTGTGACCAGTGGGTCTCTCAAGGACATCCAGACGAACAACGGCATATAGAGGCAGGGGAGAAGAAAACGGGTCGTTGGTTAGAATCAGGTAAAGCGGCACGCAGTTCACTTCAAAGTGCCCAAATGATTACCCATATTGCAGACAGAGAGTCTGATTTTTATGAAATGCTGTATGAATTTGGGCAAAATCGACAAACGAATGAACATTTAATAGTTCGTGTGAACGATGACCGCTTGTTAGGTGACATGGAGGGACGTGGTAAAGCCAAATATGGTTTTAAGGCCGATGAAAAAGTGTTAACAGGTAATGATATTGAAATCACTTTCCCTTACCGCTCGCACCTTAGTTCATTAGTAGAAAAATTGCCTATACAGGCTCAATGGATACTTAACATACCAGCTACACCCAAAAGAGCTGCCCGAAAAGCCACTGTTGCACTCCGATATGCCTCTAAAGTACCCATACGGAGACCCACAAAACTTTATAAGCGTACTTATCAAGGAAAGCCACTCCCGTTTTTCATCAATATGAATGTGGTTGATTTAGTTGAAATATTACCACCCGAGGCAACATATGCGCCCATTCATTGGCGCATTTACACCTCACATCCTTTACAAAATATTGAACAAGCTCAACAAATCGTCCAATGGTACTGTTGGAGATGGAAAATTGAACTCCTTTTTGCTACTGTTAAGTCCAGTGGGCTTAATTTTGAATTTGCATTAGTCGATTACGGTGATAAATTGAAAAAACTCGCTATACTTGTCCTCATGGCAGCTATTCAAACCATTCAACTCCTTCAAGCACGGGACGGAGAGTCTCAACAAAATATGCTTGACTGTTTTTCTCCTCATGAAGTGGAACTTATTCAAAAATTAAATCCTACTCTTGAAGGGAATACTTTAAAACAGAAAAATCCCCATCCTAAAGACTCCCTCGCTTTCGCAACTTGGGTCATCGCCCGTCTTGGCGGTTGGAAAGGTTATAAATCACACAGACCTCCTGGAATCAAAACGATTTCAAGAGGTCTGGTAATTTTATCCCAATTTAAAATTGCTTCTCAATTTTTTGAGATTGTCAATTCTGTGTAGATACGACAGACACGATGCTACAAGGCTATTTTATTAAATCTATTCAGAGGATGCTTTCGGAAAATTGCAAACATACCCCTCAGTGTTTTTCACTTTTCACTATTACCTTTTCACTATTTCACTCTATCTCATGTGCCGAAGCAATAATCGGATAAATAAGTCCCATAAATTCATTTTGACCATTCATCGTAAAATGCGGCAACATTTGACTCCAAACGGCTTCTTTAAACAGTTGCTCGCTGATAGGCAACCCCCTCAGTATTCGCTGCGGAATCCAGAAGACAATTGACATCCAGATATTATTGGTGAGTAATTCGTAAAATTCATCAGGCTGTGGTGCAAAAACGCCTCGTTGCACATTAAACTCTATGCGCTTGTTAATTTACATCATCATCCGATTGACATAAAAATGCCACCGTTTATTAATATCGGGAAACGAACGTTCCACTTCAAAAAGTTCAGTGATGTAAAAACGATATTTTTTGAAAAAGACGTAATAGGCAGTCAGTTGATTATCAATATCCAAAAGATTTGGATGAATAAGGTATTCTGAGAGAATATGAGAAAATTCAGTAAAAAGTGTCTCATAAACAAAAGTAACAATCGCATCTTTATTTTTGTAGTGATACGCCAAATTGCCAACACTAATGCCCGTTTCGTCCGCTATTTGTTGTAGACGCACATTCGGGATGCCGTGTTCGTTGAAAAGGCTGACAGAAGCATCAAGTATTTTCTGTTTAGTGGGAGAGAGCATAATATAAATATTTAATGAAAAAAATAACCTGAAATAAATTGAGTGCATAACAAATTCTCAAGTGATTGGGTCATCGCCCCTAAAGTTCGGTAGAGTCACCGAAAAAGTATAATTTGTATCGCGGCATAGCCTCAAAAGATTTTAGTTTTTCTGCGGCTATGCCGCGATAGAGGCATAACATCTCCAATTTTCTACCGAACTTTAGGGGCGATGCCCCAACAGCGGGTCAATTTGTTATACACCCTCAAATAAATAAATTCGGCATAAAATTAGAAAAAATTTTCTAATTTTGCAATACTAAATACCTGAATAATGGGATAGCTAAACGCACTTTACAGGGTCGAATAAGTGATGCCTGTTTTGAAGATTCATTGCATTCAAATTATTCCCGATTTTTTAAAGTCAGTTTTTAGGCAATTTAAAATCATCAATATTAATTTCAAGCGTCCCTCTTTGGTCTTTTGCCGCTAAACGCCGCATAAATGATGCCATCATAGCCGCTCGTTTGGGGCACACATGTTTTGTGATAATGCGGCTTAAAAAAGTAAGAGGTCGTTTATAATGGGCAAAAAGTAAATGAATTTGCCATTCACCTTGTAGTCGCCACAGGTTTTCAATAACCGCTGTATCTTTCAACCATGAATCTTTTTTAATAAAAATATCACTAAGCTCCCCTTGAGATGCAGTGCATTGAGCATTTTCAGCAAATCTGCATACACTTTATCGTCTAAATGAAATGTTGATTTCATAGATAGTCATCTTTTGCCAATAAAGTTACAACAAATTATGAGAAATCATATCATTATAACTGCCTAAATTCCATCTCACCCATCGGCGTAAAATGCGGCATCAACAAAGCCCACAAAGCCTCTCGATAGCTCGAAAAATCAATAATATCCGCATCCATCACTTTCTGACGATAGAGCCACATATCACTTGCCATCCAATAGTGCTGCGCCAGTTGCCGATGATACCCCTCAGTATAAGCTGGTGTAAAAGCCCCGCGCGATACATTGAATTGAAACATTGTCATTAATTGTTGCACTTGCCATTCGATGTGTTGCCGGTGGGCTTTGTGAATTTCGGGAAATGCGCGCACTACCTCCAATGTGTCGAGGTAAAAAAAAATAAACTCTTGTTGTAATAAAAACGTGCTGCGCATTTGTCGTTCAATATCTTCAAACAGAGGAACGATTCGGTATTCAATCAATAATTCACGCTGTTTTTTCACCAATTGCCTCCAAGCCGCTTCTATAATCAACTCTTTTGTCCGATAATGATAGGTCATATTACCGATGCTCATACCCGCCTCATCCGCAATATGTTGCAGCCGCACATTCACCAAACCGTCTCTATTAAACAGCGTAACAGCCGATTCTATTATTTTCTTCTTGGTGGTTGCTGATGCCATAACTCTGAGTATTGAATGCTTTTCATGAGCACTATCTGTTATTATCCTACAAAGTAAGCGATAAATAGTCACTTTCTTAGCGTCTTTGTAGGCGATTGGCAGAAAGTTTTACGCTATACAAGAAGACATTTCAAGGAAGAGCGCGATTCCATTAAAAAACAATTTATAGAAAAAATAAGTCCTATGATATTGCAACAAAAGCTGTTGAATCTAACATATCATGTTATATTATCCAAAGATTAACCCCAAAGGTCAATTATACCTGTTTTGATGTGGTTGGTTTTATTTATAAATTATTTTTTTAATAAATTTTAAATTATATTCGTTAAAAATTCATATTTTTGAGATAATAAACATTATCTCAAAATGTACTTACCCATTTCATTTATACTTCCTATTGATAAACTGGCGGGTTGTTTTACGAATACCACAGCTTCCTATGAATTCTATTGGCTTTTATCACTTATTCAGTCTGTTGAGAAGGGTAATAGAAAAGTTTCAAGGCGAGAACTTTATGCCAGAATGGTTGCAAATGCTTGGTATTCAGTCAATTATTTCAAATTATCGCTTGGCAAACAAGATTCTTTGTTCGAAATCGTTGAAAATATTCGGGATACTGAGGGGGTAGATTTTAAGGAAGAAATAGAAAAAATTGTGTTAAAACTTACTTCAAATACCATACAAAACGCAACTGCCCGTCAATTAGAAATATTAGGTAAAAATGTTCCTTATTATTTTTTAAGCCCGTGGGTGGGTAGTTTAAAGACGCCTAAAGATTTTATCGCAGCTTCTCGATCCTCTGAGTATCAATGCCCATATGCCATTTATGATACGTATATTCAGATTGACGAAGAATGGTTTGACTATATCTTTCAGCATAGCGGCATTTTGAAGGATTTTTGCCGTTGGAATTTGTCGCTTTTTTTACAAAGTAAAAACCCCAATACACCTGCCATATCGGAGAAGCTAAATTTCAATCCCAATGATAAACGCAATCAATTGACCAAACAAAAAGGTGAATTTTGGAATATCGCGTTGAGACACTTAGGTTCCGTCAATTGCATTTATACTAACACCTCTCTTAATGTTGGGACTTATGCGCTCGACCATTTCATCCCCCATTCTTTTGTTTCACATGATTTGATTTGGAATTTAGTACCCGCCGACCCCGTGTATAATAGCAAAAAAAGCAATAAAATACCGGATTTAAATCGGTATTTTGACTCCTTTTTTGACATTCAAAAGAAGGCTTACCAGATTATAGTCAACTCAAATACCAAAAACAGATTTTTAGAAGATTATCTCACCATTTTTCCTGACTTGGATTTTCATCAAATGGAAGAACTCAATTATGAGGCTTTTCGCAATACACTTCAGCCGTTAGTCACCATTGCGCGGAATAATGGTTTTCAAGGGCTTTGAATTGAATAGAAGATTCAGCAGTCAAACAAAAACTGAGACTTTATTGTTTCTCTGTTGATATATTTATTTCCTCTTCCTCCACCTCCTCCAAAATGGGTTCCACACTGAGGGGGGTATCTTTTTTATTATAATACCGCAAAAGGATGATGGATATAACGCCGGCGACGATGTTATAGAAAATTTGAATCGAGAAAAACATAATATTGGCAAATGAAAAAGCATCGTTGCTATTCACGCCATGTATTACTAAGGCGGCGGTTGCCAACACATGATACGTGCCCATGCCGCCGGGCGAAGGGATGACAATGCCGAATGTGCCGAACACAAAAACCGTCAAAGCGGCGATGGCAGGCAGATGGGCGGTGGGGGCAAAAGCATAAAAACAGAGGTAGGTCATCATGTAATACATGACCCAAATATTGATGGAGTGAAAAATAAACACGGGTAAATTTTCTACTTTTCTAATCGTTTTGAGCCCTTCGGCAAATTTTTCGACAATGTGCCAGACCTTGGCAATAAGGGGTATTTGGGCAATTTTTTTTCTGAAAACGTATAGTAGAATCAATGAAACAAAGCCTAAAACGATGATTGCCCAAAATATCGGATGTTGTAGCAAGCGGAATGAGCCGTCGCCTTTACCAATTTTTTTATCTAAAAAGCCCCATAAAACATCGTATTCGAGTAAAAAACTGAACGCTACGATGATGATAAGGGTCACCATATCCAAAATTCTATCCACCACTACGGTGCCCATAATTTTGCTCACGGAGATATTTTCTACCTTCGCCAACGAACCGGCGCGCACAATCTCTCCCGCGCGAGACATCCAAAGATTGGTAAAATAACTGATATTGACGGCAAACACCGCATTGCGAGTTTTGGGGCGATAGCCCAACGGATAAATGAGCATGTTCCACCGCACGGCGCGGCTGTAATTGCTGATGCTGAACGCCAGTAAGGTCATACCAATCCAAAACAAGTTGACCGACCGAAAATCCTCCACTAATTTATTAAGCAAGGGATAAGGTGCTTTGCTTTCCAGCCGCAGTTGTTCTTGAAAGGCGGTATTCTGCCCTTTATAAAACCACATCATAATAGCAACGCCGATGCCGAGGAATATTGAAAATTTGAGAATGTCAAGGAGTATCTTTTTCAAAACAGCAAAATTTTAGGTCAATATAAGTTGTGCATATAAAACGCAAAACTACGAATTATGATTTTGTTTCAACTTAAAAAAAACGCTTCAAGAGATTGGATATTCTTGAAGCGTTTATATGAGTCGTTGTTAAGTTTCTAAATATCAATTTTAAGCATGCAAAGCTCGATTAGCGGTAGCAGCTAAAGCAGCTTCCTTGAAGGCTTCGGTATAAGTCGGATGCGCATGGCTGATGCGAGCAGCATCTTCGGCAGATGCGCGGAACTCCATCAAAGCGACCGCCTCAGCAATCATATCGGCTGCGCGAGCACCTACCATGTGGACACCCAAAATCTCGTCTGTATCTTTGTGGGCAAGCACTTTTACCATCCCCTCAGTATCCATGCTGGCACGGGCGCGACCGAGGGCCTTGAAAGGGAACTTACCGGCTTTGTATGGTGTGCCGTTTTCTTTGAGTTGCTCTTCCGTATAGCCGACACTGGCTACTTCGGGCCATGTGTAAACGACTCCCGGAATCAATAAATAATGAATATGCGGCTTTTGCCCGACGATGGTTTCAGCCACAAAAACGCCTTCTTCTTCGGCTTTGTGCGCCAACATGGCGCCTTTTATGACGTCACCAATGGCATAAATGCCTTTGACGTTGGTTTCTAAATGCTCATCCACGTCAATTCTACCCCGCTCGTCTTTTTTGACTCCGGCATTTTCCAAGCCTAAATCATCGGTGTAAGGGCGACGACCAATAGCAACAAGGCAATAATCGGCTTCGATGCTTTGAATGTCTTCCGTGTCGCGTTTTTTGTATTCAACTTTAACCGAGTTTTCGGAAGGCGTGACATTGGTAACGCCATGACCCAGATAAAACTTCATGCCCAAATCTTTCAACGATTTTTGAAGTTCTTTTGAGCAATCGCCGTCCATGCCGGCAATGATTCTATCCATAAACTCAATCACGTGAATTTCGGTACCCAATCGTGCATATACCGAACCCAACTCAAGACCAATCACGCCACCGCCAATAATCACCATGCTTTTAGGCACTTCCTGAATATTCAAGGCTTCGGTAGAGGTAATGACGCGTTTTTTATCATAATTGAAATTAGACGGTACAATGGGTTTAGAGCCGGTAGCGATGATGGCTTTATCAGTTTCGATTTCCTGAGTCGTGCCATCCGCTTTTTTAATTTGAATTTTGTTAGCCGTTAGGAATGAACCATGACCGGTATAAACGTCCACTTTATTTTTCTTCATCAAAAATTCAACGCCCTTACTTGTCTGCGAAACCACTTCATTTTTGCGCTTTATCATTTGAGGCATATTCACATCCAGCGTACCTGCCAGATCTAAGCCATGGGCTGAGAATTTGTGAATGGCATTGTGATAATGTTCAGATGAGTCTAAAAGGGCTTTAGAAGGAATACAACCCACATTGAGGCACGTGCCGCCAAGAGTGTTGTATTTTTCGATAATAGCAGTTTTTAAGCCCAATTGTCCACATCTTATAGCTGCTACATATCCGCCGGGTCCGGAGCCAATAATGGCAACATCGTATTTCATGAATTTTTAATTTTATTTTACTTACTGTTTGTTATCTGTATCTTTTTTATCGGAATTTCTTCGGTCGTTAAAACGGCGTTTATTTTTGAAATCCTTTTTTTCGCGCTGTGGTTCGCCCGGTTTATCCGTATTCTCCTTTGGCTTATTGCTATCCGCAATAGGCGGTTTCGGTTTCGGTTCATTGTTTTTTACCGGAGGTGGTTTCGGTTTGCTCACATTTGAAGGGGTGACATTCGCATTATTTTTATTATTACTGTTGCGAGTGTCATTATTCCGAGTGTCATTATTCCGAGTATCGTTTCGAGGCTCGAAACTGCGGTCATTATTTTTCTTTTTCTTTTTCTTTTTCCGCTTTTTATCGTCCGGAAGTTCAATAGCACCGACTAAGTCGCCACCATATTCAACATTATCGTTATCATCATCTTCAGCTTCATCACCAGACACGTTTTTAGAAGCGTGAGGTATCATTTGTAAATCTTTGAAATCAGGCGGCATTTCACCCCTTTCATTCATTTTCAACACTTCTTTTACCTCCGTCACGCCGAGCGTATAGAATTTACCTCTTTCGGGGCCTAAATCAAAGGTGTAAATCATCAATCCTCTGAAAACGTCGGTTTTTACCAACACTGCTGAGCCTGCTTGTGTTTTAAGCCGTTCAGGGTTTTTAGGAAAATCTTCGAGAGCGTCGAGGTAAGTGTCTAATTCATAATTGAGGCAACATTTCAAACGACCACACATACCGCTCAATTTCGCTTGATTGATGGCGAGTTGTTGATACCTTGCGGCGGTTGTCGAAACGCTTTTGAAATCGCTCAACCAAGTAGAGCAGCACAATTCGCGCCCACAAGAACCGATGCCGCCCAAACGAGAAGATTCTTGGCGCGCGCCAATTTGTCGCATCTCGATTTTTACTTTGAATTCTTTAGCGTAATGCCGGATGAGTTCACGAAAATCCACCCGCCCATCAGCTGTATAGAAAAAAGTCACTTTACGGCCATCGCCCTGAAATTCTACATCCCCGATTTTCATATCAAGGTCGAGGGTTCGGGAAATAGCCCGAGCACGAATCATCATATCGCGTTCGGTAGCCCGTACTTCGTCTAACTTTTCAATATCGCGTTGATTGGCTTTCCGGATAACATTTTGAAATAAAGAACCTTCTTTGACGCTCTTTTTTTTCAATTGTAACCGTACAAGATCGCCGGAAAGAGTGATTTTACCCACATCGAATCCGCCACCGCCGGGCACTTCCAACAGCACCCAATCGCCAGTTGAGGCGTGTGTATAGCTGGGATTGTGGTAAAATTCTTTTCTTGCGCCATTTTTGAAACTTACTTCTACGAGGTCAAAATCGCCAACGTCTTGTATATCTAATTGAGCGAGCCAGTCAAATGTATTCATTCTGTTGCATCCTCCACTACAGTTTCCGCTGCAACCGCCCGGCTTCCCTTCTTTTCCTACTGCACAACTTGCACAAGCCATTAATTAATTATATTGTGAATGGTTAATGTAATATTATTTCACCCGTTCAGAATGTCGGGCGTATTAAAATGCAAATTTATTGAAAATTATGATAAAAACTAACTTCTTAATATGCGATGCATTTTTATACTCGCATCTAAGAACAAAACTTTAGGATTAGCATTCCTTTCAACAAAGTAACTACATTCATCGAAAAGTTTTGCCATTGGCACTATTTTGTCAAAGTTAATAACATTTTTCATTTTAATAGCAGTATTAAGCTCTTCTCCGCGCAATCTCAGGTTTTCATTGCCCGTAGTGGTCAATACCATAAGTTCCCGCAAAAAATGAAGCCCGTATTTTAAAAATAATTTCTGTTTTTCGCGACCGATACCGGCGAATTTTTCTACCCAATTCACCAAGTCTACGCCATTCCCTTTGAAACAATGCCGCATCCATTCGAGAAAAAGAAAAGCGTTGTCGTTCTCCGTAGTTTGCGAAAGCAGAATTGCTTCATTGAAATTACCTTCCACCAAGTGAGAAACGGCTTCTGCATCTTCGATATCCCCCCCCCTCAGTATCAACCCTTCTCTGATGTCTTCATCGCTCAGAGGCGGCAAAGTGACCAATTGACAACGGCTCAGAATAGTATTGAGAATCAGGTCTTGATTTTCAGCCACTAAAATAAAAAGCGTCTCTTCGGGTGGTTCTTCAATCATTTTTAGCAAGCGATTGCCTTCCTTTCCCAAATATTCTGGCAACCACATAATGAGGATTTTATGGTTGGCCTCAAAAGTTTTGAGGCTCAGTTTTCTCACTATTTCTACGCATTCCGCTACCGGGATGTTTCCTTGCTTATTTTCAGCATCTAATTTTTCAAGCCATTGATTGATATTAAGGTATGGGTTTTCATTAAGGGCTGCCCGCCATTGTTTTAAAACGTGAGTGGCAACCGTTTTGGAGCCGATAGTGGGATAAGAATAATGTATGTCGGGATGAATCATCTTTTCAGCTTTGCTGCAATGCCCACAGATACCACAAGGTTCTCTGTCGGTTCTATTATTGCAAAGGATATATTGCGCATGAGCCAAAGCCAGAGGCAAGCCGCCCGCGCCTTGTGGAGCGAGAAGCAAAAGCGCATGAGGCATTCTCTCGCTGTCTGCCATACCCCTCAATATATGCTTTGCTTTGTTTTGACCGATGATATCTTTATAAATCATTTGTGACTATCTAAAAATCTGTAGAATATAAACTGGTCATAATGACTCAGTTGAGGTTGCAAAATTAGTTTTTAGGAACGATAAAACAATCAGTTCAATATTTTCATGAAGATTTATTTTCAAAAATACTTGTATCCAAATCATCCCTTAGGGCAACACTAAAATTTGAAAATCGCGGTAACATTTTTCGGCGGCATGGTTTTTTAGCATTTTGTTTAACTTAAACTTTAAACAAAACGAAATGGCATTCATTATGAGCGAAAGTTTCCGACTCTGTCTTGCTTTTATCGCATATTCATTATCAGAAACTGTGATGTTTTTGTGATGTTTAAACCATATTTTTATTTAGAGAAAGACAATAAGACCTTTTTTGTGACATTAAATGCACAAAATGTCCTGTTTTCTCCACATAATTACCCTATTAGTGAATATTCGCGTTTTAGAGAAAGAGGAATTAAACAAATTGCATTCTATTTGTCATTTCATTGTAATAATTGAATTTTTTCATAAGTTTCAATTATTTCTGAAAATAAAATCATATTTTTGCGTTTTAACAACATGTCATAAATGATTGATAATCAATTGTTTGCAAATAATCAAAACACTTTTTACAATATTTTTTTCAAAAAAATGAAAAAAATGTTTAACAAAGTATTGTTTATTGTTAAACAAATATATACCTTTGTAACAGCAAGTAAGAATAAGTGTAAATACAATTCGTTCTCATATAAAATCACTTGACTCACAATTTAAATAAAACAATGATGACCGCAGTAGAATTCAATAGTAGTTTCAATAAAATGGCGAATTTGCTTCAATCATTTGCCTATAATTTGACAAAAAATATGGAGGACGCCAAAGACCTGTTTCAGGAAACTGCTTACAGGGCTATCACTAATCGGGACAAGTTCCGGGATGGTACTAATTTTAAAGCTTGGACTTTTACGATTATGAAAAATATATTCATCAATAACTACCGTAAAAAAGTCAAATCGAATACGATTGTTGATGGTACTGACAATCAATTTTACATCAATTCCATGTCAATTTCAACGCCTAACCGGGCTGAAAGTGAAATTATGATGCAAGAGCTGAACCAGATGGTGGTAGAATTGGATGAGAATATACAAGTGCCTTTCGTGATGCATTATCAAGGATTCAAATATCAAGAAATTGCGGATGATTTAAAATTACCCTTGGGTACGGTAAAAAGCCGAATATTTTTTGCCCGCAAAGAGCTGAAAGATAAAATCAATGCGCGTTACGACAATTTAGGTAAAGTATATGAAAAAGGTTTAGTTGCGTTCGCCGATTTCGAAGAAAATTAAGACATATAAGGTTTAGTTTGATTTTTCATAATAGAGGGTGTAATTTATGCGGTGTCCGGCATTGTTTGTCTGTCATCGCATTTTTTTTCGTTAAGGGATTAAATTTGCGAAAATTCGCTATTTTTTTGAAAATACTGAGGGGGTGTCCTCTTCCCTTACGCCGCAACCGGATAAAAGTATAGTTTTTTATTGAGTTGTTCAAATTCATCTGGAGTTAAATAGCCTACTGAAGAGTGCGGTCTATGGAAATTGTACACCTG
>JANPGW010000329.1:0-2134 GCA_031424115.1 Saprospiraceae bacterium
TTTAATTCAATATGAAAATTATTGAAAAAGGTAAAGGATAGCTGACCTTTGCTACCATAAATAGTGGTTAATTCAACTTGACTATTAGTGGAGGCATTAAAACACCAAGTTCCTTGACCCATAATGCCATTTTCAAAACAAAAATTCCCTACCACCATATCTTCGGCAGGATATTTCCCTGCTTGATTGGTTGCAAAACCTTGTGCGGATTTTATTTCACCGAATAAATAATCCATAATATCCAATTGATGGGAGGCTAAATCATAGAAATAGCCGCCGCCCGCCACTTCAGGATTGATGCGCCAATTGTCTTTGCTGCCACTTGCGCCGACAATATCGGGTTGCAGCGGTTTACGTATTGTAATATCTACCAATCGCACATCGCCAATGACCCCGTCAGTAATTAAGCGTTTTACGGTTTTATAAATCTCTAATTCACGCCTGTAATAGGCTACAAAAAGCGGTACTTGAGCTTTTTCACACGCTTCTACCATATCTAAGCACTCTTGATGCGTGCGTGCCATCGGTTTTTCACCATAGACAGGCTTACCTGCCGCTGCCACTTTAAGCGCATAAAAGGCATGTGAATCGGGTGGGGTAGCGATATAAACGGCATTCACATCAGGGTCATTAATGAGGGCGTCAGCATCATCGTACCACATTGGTACACCATGACGTTTGGCAAAATCAGCCGCTTTTTCAGCATTTCTGCGCATCACAGCCACCAGTTTAGAGCCCTCAATGAGATTCATAGCGGGTGCACTTTTCACTTCGCAGACATCACCCACACCGATAATGCCCCAATTGACACCATTTTTGAATACATTTTTATCCATCTTTTTATTAAAAATCCAAGAGTTATTTTTAAAAATCTTATACCATACGCATAATACCCCTGAGATAGCCTATCGACTCTGAAAGTCCATAAACGGCATGTTCGGCATCTTTTTCGTACTCCATACCTAAAAAACCGGTATATTTTATCTCTTTTAAAGCTTTTACAATCGAAGGAATATCCATTTTACCGCGACCCATTTCCACGTCCTTAGCTACGGTTGTTTGTTCCAATAAATCTTTGATGTGGAGGTCAAATAAGCGGTCTTTATATTTTTTAATTTCAGTAGCGGGATCTTGGTTGAGGCGGAAAGTATGTCCGGTATCAATACATAAACCTATGCGGCTGTCCATGTTTTTAATTTTATCATACACACTTTGCGGCGATGGAAAAATTTTGTCTTCGGGACCATGGTTGTGAATGGCTAATTTTATATTTGTTTCCTTTACTTTTTGTTCAATTAAAGGCAATAGTTGATGTTCAGGTGCACCAATTATCATTTTTAACCCTGCTGCTTGGGCATATTTAAAATACTTATGGATGTCTTCTTCGGTTTTAAAATAAATGACACCACCGGCATAGAGGTTTATACCTCTTGCTTTCAGTTTATCGCTGGTGTACTGTAGCTGCTCGTCCGTCGCTTCGTATGGCAAATGAAAACTTTTGAGGCATACGTTTTTAATATTCAATCTCAAGACAATCTCAATCAATTCATCGAGGCTATATTTACGCAAGGTATATGATGCCAAGCCTATTTGAAGCTTGTGGTCATCATTTTCATTGAATTTACTTCTTTTGTTTTCTGTCGGCGAAAGCGACAAGGCTAATGGAGAAAGGCCTAACGTTTTTATAAAATTATTTCTTTTCATAACCTGATTTTTTAAATTAAAAATACGAGTGTACACAAGATTATTTATAAAACCTATCCGCCAACCACGCTACAGGCAAACCGATACAAACACATAAAATACTCATATTTTTCAAAGCGCTCGTCCAATTGAAAGGTCGTGGTGTAATTTGGGTCATAGGTAAAACGAGTAAATTCATCACTGACCAAACGATAATGCCATAAAGCAAAGCATTTAAAAACAGATTTTTCTTTAAAAGTGGAATATATGGATATGCTAAAAAGTAAACTTTTGCCCATGTCATGGCAATTATAAAATGAAAAAGTAAACCCCACGTCGCCATATTATTATCCCCTTCAAAAGCAGCTTTACCAAAGGCACCACTTGCCACAAATTTTAAAATAGCGATGGCTTGACCATTAGCCAATATGAAAATTGCTGCTAAAATATC
>JANPGW010000330.1:0-14913 GCA_031424115.1 Saprospiraceae bacterium
TCCAAATTCTTCTTTTATCTTTGTCATAAGTGGTTGAGTCGCTTTTAATTTTTTCTCGAAAACTAAATTTATCACTTCTCAATCACTTATTTCTCTTTTTACATCCTTTTTAACTTTTTCTACAAATATTGGTTACACCCACCACACAATATTATTACTGCCAATATGACAACTGCACTAAATGTTGTTTTTATGGCACAAGACAAAGACTATTTTGTGATGAATAATCAACAATTAGTCTATTTACCTCAACTCAATTTTAGCCTTTACCCAGATGTTTTAGTCGTATGTGAAACACCTAAATACTTTGACAACAATGAGGTTTTATTAATCAATCCTGTCTTAATTGTTGAAGTTTTGTCCCGCAGTACAGGCAAATACGACCGCACAACCAAATTCGATGAATATAAAACATTAGCATCTTTTAAGGAATATGTTTTAATAGACCAGAAAAAATGCTATGTCGAAACCCGTTTTCAAGAAGAACCCAACCTTTGGCGCGAACACACCTACACCGAACTATCTGAAAAAGTAATGCTCAAATCTGTAGATTGTGCCATTGAAATGAGCATGATTTATCGTAAAATTGAATTTAAAAAATAAACCAAACTGCTCTCAATACTGAAGGGCTTTGCGATTTCGGCTTTGCAATGTCGGATTTCGGAGGGCTTGAGTTCGAAATCCGAAATTATTGTTTGACCACCCCAATCGGAAAATCATTCCTAAAACCATAACTCGCTGGATACTGAGGGGGTGCCTGTGTACTTCGCAGTCACTTCTGGCACCTGCTCCTGTAAGTAAGCATCGAGTTCTTTGATTGTGATTTTTTTATCGCCAGGTTTTCCAATTAATGCTATTCAAATAGTCAATCATTTCACTTAAATCTGATTCTTTAGTGTTATTTATTACTCTATCTAAAAAAACAACTTTGATATTCTTCGATTTTTCATAAAACCGAACTTTCACTTCGATATAATCTTTTACCCGTTTTCTTAACTCCACCTTTAAAACAGAGTCGGCTTTGATTATTGATCTTCAAAAGCGATTATTTACTTTTGCTCGTTTTCTAATTTCTTTTTTTCAACTTCAACTAATTTCCACTTTTCAGAGTATTCATATCTTTTTTGAAACTCCTCAAAGCCCTTAACAAATTTAATAACCATTAAACTATCTTTTTCGATAAAACTTGGCTTAAATTCATTTAAAAATCGTTCATTTTCTTTGAAAATATCAGTTTCCTTTTCAATTGAATCTAAAATGATATAATAAGTATTTTGGGCTTTTGAGGTATTAAAGCCGATGAAAAGTAGAAATAAGAGCGTATTTTTCATATTCACGAATGCCATTCAACTTTATTCTTTTCAAAAACCTCCTTAAACGGCTCTCTAATTTTTGAAAAAAGCATATCCACGAAAAATTTCAAAACAACTGTTGAAACACCCGCCCACAATGCTTGATTGAGTTGCGGATATTTAGGGATTAAGTGCATCGTCAAAGCCATTATTAAGGCTAAAAGCACTAATAAATGAATAAAAACAGACATTAATTCGCCCATCGCATTGGCTGTTTTGTAGCGACTATTCATAAAATAATGCACAATAAGACCTAAAATATTACCCGCAATCAGCATATTGATTCGGCTTGGTAACTTATCAAAACCACTACTATTAAAACCGCCTTCAAATACTTTAAAAGTGAATGTGACGGTGAGCATGATAAGAGCGACACCCATGATACCACCAAAAAACAGCATACCCATTTTAGGTAAAATAGTATTTAAAAAAGGTTGGTTATCCATAGCACACAACATGCGGACAAAAGCCGCACCGAGCATCAAAATTACTTCCCACCTATACTGAGGGGGGTGTATTTTAATACATTTTATAAAAATAAGTCACCGTTTCTTGCGGTAAAATATAATCCCAGCCATCTTTTTCAGCCGTTGAACTCATCACCAATTTGCCTTGAAAATTGTAAAAATCGAAGCGGTGATTATTGTCGGGCAGAGTTACATTAATACCCCAAAAACCATTTTCAACAGGCGGTATTTCCTCTGTGTTGAATTCAAACTGAGGTTTTACAACAACCTTACCGCTTTCATGTGCCAAGCCCCATTTGCCATTTTGCATAAAAGGTAGATGATTGTATGCTGCATTGCTAACCACATCTGCCCCGATTGAACCCGTTTTTTGACCTTTTTCGTTGTAACAATCGTAGATATTTTCCTTAGAAGTCTGTATCCAAATATGTGTTTTTAAGACTTTTATATTTTCAAAATCTTGGACAGCTTTAATGGTAGCAATGGATTTCAGGGTTTTATCTAATAAAAGAACATCGCCATTTGAGTTCAAACACACAGTAATGCCCCTCTCAGTATTACCGAATATTTTACCGTATTGCTCATCAACTTTTTGCGCTTTGCCATTAATCAAAAAGAATTGTTGCTCTTGCATTTCACCATTTATCATCATTTCGCAAGTGAACTGAACATTTTTAAGTGCCACAACTTCATCAATATCGGTTAAAACTTTTTCTCCTTTTTTATTAAAAAGCGTGAATTTTTTGGTAGCTGTATCTTGTAAAGGGATATATCCGGTGGATAAAATATCGTCCGAATTGTCCAATAATTCTCCGTCCCAAATGGGCGGCAACAATTCCTTTCCGGTGCGGTCATACATACCGTAATGGGTTTTGTCAGTGAAACTAAAAACTGCACCACGTTCATAATCGCCCAAAAAACCAAGACAATTCACTTCATTCAACACTTTTTTAGTTTTAATATCAAACAATACATGGATATTATCCCCCTCTGTGTTTTCGCCACTTTTGATATAAGCCACTACACCATCGCCGAGGTATTGACAATAGCTGTGTTCTGATTTATAGACAACATTGCCTTGTTTATCGCATAAAATGAGTTTTTCTGCTTCTAAATCTCTCAATTGAATATACCCTAATTTATCAAAACCCGTCACAATCCGATAAAGGCTATCGTACTTCGGTTGATAGGCGATTTTACCTTTTTTATCATACAAAACTTGCTTGCGCTGAAGGTCAACTTTAGTCGTTTTATCCATTTTAATGTCCATCGCAGCCGCTTTCAAAAGCCCATTTTGCCAGCCATTCGGGAAACTCGCAACATCCATAAAGGGTTGCCACATGAGTTTACCATCGGTATTGAAATAATGCCAAATGCCTTCTTTTCTATAAGCGACCATTGGCTCTTGGGCAATGGCTAAAATGCTTTGAAATAGTATTGAACAAGCTATAAAATACCTGATTTTCATTGTTTCAATTTAAAAATTCAGATTTTATTGTTTCACCACCCCAATCGGAAAATCATTCCCAAACCCATAACTCGATGGATACTGAGGGGTACCTCTGTATTTAGCTGTGATTTCGGGCACTTGCTCTTGCAGGTATGCATCGAGTTCTTTCACCGTAATCTTTTTATCGCCACCCGTATCCGCTTTTCCGGTAAGGGCTTGTAACAAAACATAGGTAAAAGTACCATGTCCCAATTGAGCAAATTCAGAAGCAAACTGTTCGCTGCCCGAAGCCGTAAGCCAATGCGTACCCGTAGCGCGAGCGAGTTGGGCAATTGCTTTTTCCTCAGCTGCACCCCGCGCGGCTACGATTTGGTCGAGCGCACCTGCCGATTGGCAAGCGTCGAGGATAAATAGCTGTTTTTGAGCTTTTATATCTTTTGAAAATTGTTGTAACTGATTGGCACTCAAGCCTTTTTGCGCCAAAGCATCATCATTACCATAAAGTTGCGTGACATCATAAGGCACAAGGAAAAAGTCCTTTTTTTCGTTTAAAACACCGTGCCCTGCGTAATAAAAAATGAACACATCTTTAGGTGTAGCAGTTGCTTTAATTTTATCCAGTTCAGTTGAAATGCCCTCTTTTGTGGCTTTTTCATCATTCAGAAAAACGATATTGGTTTTAGTAAAAATGCTCGTTCCACCTTTTTCAATGGCATCTTTAAAGCTCGTTGCGTCAGCCAATGCATAATTCAAATTATACTTCGGATTTTTGTATTTATTGATACCTATGACGACCATATGCAGAGTAATTTCATTCACACTACCCATTGAAGAAGGCGTTTTAGGCTTATAAATGAACACAATTTCATCTGGTTTGGATTCCGTGCGTTGGCTATTAATAGCGACCACTTTGAGGCTGTTTTCACCTTCCAATAATTCTATATCAAAAACCTTTTTTTCGCTTTTACTTTTTTCATCTTCCACCACCAAATTACGGGTAGAATTTCCAACTAATTTACCGTTGTGGTAAAGACGAATTTCTTCAATTACCCCCTCGCTGCAAGTGGCTTCTGCTACCACTTGAACCATTTTTTTATCCACTTTCACTTCCATAATTTGACCCTCTAAAAGCAATTCTTTATAGGTTTTGGAAGGCTCATAAGTCAATTTTACTGAGGGGGGTGACTTGATATTTTTTATATCTTGCTTGCCCTCGGAAACTGTTCCCGCTAATACCTGTTTGGTCAACCCCGGCGTGTAAAAGCCTTCATAAAGTTGCTCCAAAGGAATCACATCCTGACCTTTTACGTAATATAACTGCTTCAAACCGCCTTGAGAACCATCAAAACGACCATCAGGAGTCAGTAAAATCCAATCATTGCTGTTCTGAAAAAGAACAATACGAGCAACCATTTTTCCAGTTGTCAAGTCCCATAGTTTCATGTCTTCATCTTGCGTCAGCAAATATTTATCGTTGGACATGAAAACAGCTCCTCTGAAATACGTTCGTTGTTGTGGCACTGAAAGCACCAATTTTTTGGTAACCGCATCATACACATCAAAATTAGAAATGCCACCGAAGAATAGTTCTTCCTTAAATGATTTAGTTAAAACATACTTTTGGGTGGGTGAAAACTGGCTGACATTATCAGCTTGAGGTATCAACGTTGTGGACGAAAGCATTTTACCCGATTGTGCATCAAGCGTCACTAAGGCTTTTTTTTCTGTAAAAAACCTAATTTTTTTACCCCCTTCAGTATAAACAGGATTTGAACACATCATTTTGGGTTCATAACTCCATATTTTTCTTTTATTGATTAAATCATAGCATACAATGGTCGTATTATCGTCTTGACTGTCGGTTTTAGCAAGCGAAATAATCACTTTTGTTTTATCAGGCGATAAAGCACAAATATGGTCATCATTGGTTTGCCCCACGTTCACGCTGAGTGAAAATCCATCGCCATAAAGCACTTGTTGTTTCACTTTAAGCGTGCGTGTATCCATGATAAAAAAGCGGTCACTGCTCAATAAAATAATGGTGTTCAGAGAATCATATTCGCGCATCGCCAATACATCATAATTCAACTCTTTTGACAGGATAAGCGGCTTATAATTACTCGTATCGTCCTTCAAATCATAGACATACGGCGGCGTATCATTAAACGTTTTGAACGCAACACCCTCAATAAAAAGCCGTTTTTGACTCGGCAAATACCGATAACTCGAATGAAAATCAAAAAATAAACCCGTAGGCAATTGGGTTAAAGTCAAACCTCGATTATCAAAATTGACAATACGGTTGCCCGCCAATAATTTCAAATCATTCCCTTGACTTACTTCGCTCAACATGAAAGGCTGATAAGGTGAAATACCAAATGAGTAAGGCTTTTTAACATCATCCGTATTAAAAGCCGTCATATAACCCGACCAAAAAGCAAACTTTCCACCGGCTGAAAGCGAAGCCGAATTAGATGAAAAACTTTCCGTCGTGAACTTCACTTGCTGCCTTTTGCTTTGGGTAAAATCCGTGGTATTGACAGTATAAAAACGTTGATTGATTTCATATAAAATTTTATCCTTACCATTATGGCCAATCCAAATAATGCCATTATAATCTTTAATATCATCCGATTTGGTGGCTACTGTCATGGAGCGCAGCATTTTTTGAGTGCGAGGTTCTATCTCCTCCACTTTAAATTTCCGATTTATACCGTAAGTATCTTTATCAGAGTCGCCAACTTTCACTTGACTGCTCACTATCACATTCCCCGCTTCATTGATAAAAAGAGGCCATTGTGGTTCTTTGAAATGATAGAGAATTTTTTTCGATTTTAAATCAAGCAAAGTACCACCATAATCTATCAAACTTGAGCCTAATAATAACGATTCATCGGCATTAAAAGACATTTTACCACCAAAAGATACATCTTCTTCACCTTTATAACGAATAACTAATATAGATTTCCCAGTTGCTAAATCTAATTTTAAAATTTTCCCAGAATTACCATTACCAGTATTGTAATATAAAAACTTCCCGTCATTGCTCAAACCAGTCGTTGAAGGGTTTTCAATTTTCCAAGCAGATTTTTCCCATTCAAAAGTTTGGAGATTGAGCATACGCACCCGCCCATTTTGATTGATAACCAATTTTGAATTATCTTTTAAAATATGTAAATCGGTATCATATAACGTATCACTCCCCGGCATCGGCAATGTTTTCAAAAGATAAGGCCCCTCAGCACGCCATATTCTCAATTCGCTTTCACCCAACGAAATCATCAATTTATCGTCTTTTGAAAAGACCATTTCCTTAGCTTCGTGGGTAGCAGGTACACGCAACTCAGGAGACTGTGCCGCTACATTTTGAGCTAAACAGATAAGCGTTATAAAGGCGAACAAATAATATATTACTTTCATCATTGTTGGATTTTAATTATTTCCCGATTTCTATTTTCACCGCAAACTGCTTATCGCTGGTAGGATACAATTGCAATTTGACAATCACATTCAGGGGTTGGTCGTCTAATGATTGCACATCCCAGATATAGGTTCTACCGTTTTTAGTTGCCATATATGATTTTTTGACCAATCTATACTCCAATCCTTCAAGGTTTTGAACTGCAGTCAACTGGCTTTCAAAAAAAGTTTGGGCATCCGCAAAATCAAGAATAGCCGGAAAACGCGCTTCCATACGCCATTTATCAGCGGTATTTTTACGGATAATGGTTTGTTCAGCTCCGTTAAATGCAATATTAGAGTTAAATTGATCTGTTTTACCTGAAATTGCATCACCTTTAGCTCCTTCAAAATCACTCACAGCTTCGCCAATAAATGTATTCATTTCAAGTGTGCTGATAACTTCAACATGCGCTTCGGAATTATCCTCCGGTTTTTCATCTGCCGATTTTTTCTCGATTTTAGGTTTGAAACCTTCGGGCATCTGAAAATTGGGGTCAGTCTCAAACTCTGTTCCGGGCAAATTAACCGCAGTTATCATTTTATTTTCAAACAACCAGATCATCGGGACAATACCCTTTTCATCTTTTGCCAATACCCAATAATCTTCTAAAGATGGGTGATTGGGTTGACCGAACATCATTTCGACCAAACGACGCGTTGAATCCGCATTATCAAACTCAAAAATCATTTCATACAAAGGCTTATCTCCGTCTTTATCAAAAATAAAATCCACTTGTTTGACGCCATTATTACCTAAAGTCAAAACATAATCTTCTCTGAAATTCATCGTTTCAGGCTGTTTTTGAATATTGGGCAAGGCTTCGATCACCTTAGTCAGCGGGGATGACAAATCTATACCGGCATTAAAAATGGTGGCAATTTCTTGTGCGTAATTGACACAAGTCGGAGTGGAAGGCTCATCTTTATTCACCACCACATCATTAACAACTGCGTTAGGGTTATCGTCTTTATTTATCCTAAAATCTACATTGTCAAAATTATCAGTAAGGGTGAACATATCGTCATTCACCCATTCAGAATGAGGTATTTGACCTGCCCAAATCAATCTACTTTCATAAGTCCAGCCCACTGTCAAATAATCCGCATTGCCTTTGTAAATTACCCAATGATCGTTTTTGAGCGGATGATTCATTTTACCAAAAAGTTTTTCAGCGGCGTTGTCTCGATTGGCAACATTGTCATATTCCACAATTATTTCATAAAAAGGCTGATTGCCCTCATTGTCAAAATAATAAGTGATGTCCTTAATGCCTTTTTTGCCAATTTTCTCTTCTAAAATCAATCTGAAATCAGAGCCTTCGGTTTTCACGGCTGCCGGTCTGATTTTTTGAAAGTCAGCTAATGGCATACCCATGGTCACATCTTTCAATAGCTCGGATATAAATAAATCGTTATTTTTTCCTTTGGTTTCATCTTTCCGAATACTCTTTTTAGGACTTTCAGTCACCTCTACAGCCTTGGCGTTGAATATCAAAACCAGGTCTGAATTGCCGATAATCTCATCATTTGCCCATTTTTTATTGTCAGCGTAAGGAGCAATAAGGACAGCCCTTTCGCTACCGGCATCATCAAAAGTAGCTATTTGATACAATGTCAAATCCTTAAATCGCTGCCGATTCTGATTTCTCAAATCGAGCGTAGAAAAAGCTTTAGGCAAAGCAGATTCAACAGCCGAAGATTTGATAAATTCTGCATCAGAAATGGATATTTTTGCTTTCAATTGAGTCATTATACTTTCATTGAAGCCATATCCGGAATAAAATTCACCGGCATCTTTAATGATAACAGCTTGAGGTGTGATATTAGCGAATCTGTTGTTCTGGAATTTTACTTGCCCGCTGAGGGTTATACTGAGAGGTAGTAAAAAAAGAAGATTCATTATAATCTTTTTCATTCAATGTGGATTTTATGAGTAATATTTTACGTGATACTGTGGGGGTAGTTTCAAGTTTCAAGCCAACAATAAACAATTCTGTTTGATTGTAAAATTGGTAGTCTTGTGTCTATCTGTCAGGCAAGTTACATTTGGTTGAAGAAGTTATACAAGGCAGAATTTTGAATGCTCTAACACGATTTGAATACAAATATCCGACAAAATTATATACAAATAAATACCGTTTAGAGGGCATTTAATATACCCACCAGTACGGATATTTCGTTAAAAATGACACAGCGTTCGTTAATGAACAAACGTTTAACAGAAATTACTCATCTTTCACAACTCATGATCTTATGAAAACTGTCAAACATGTACTTATTTTACTCGCACTGGTAATTTTTTTCCAAGCTTGCGAAAAAGATTTCGGAATTAATAGCAGTTATTCCGAGTCTTATACCCCTTCAGGCGACAAATTCGAATTCATCGAGGAAAACCCTTTTATTGAGACCGATACGCAAAATGTGTCCACTTTTTCAATTGATGCAGACGGAGCGAGTTACAGCATCATGCGGAAATATCTCACCGAAAAGAATCAAAAACCGCCCAAAGACGCGGTTCGTACGGAAGAGTTTATCAACTATTTTACTTTTAATTATGAAAATCCCACCGGCGAGCACCCGATTTCCTTGAACGGTGAAGTGGCTCAATGCCCTTGGGATGACACTCACAAACTCATCCGCATTGGCATAAAAGGGAAATCTATACCGACAACTGAGGTTCCAGCCACTAATTTTGTCTATCTTATTGATGTTTCCGGCTCGATGAGTCAGGATGATAAATTGCCTCTTTTGAAGTCTGCATTCAAGTTGTTTGTTGATCAAATGCGCTCGCAAGACCGTATCGCTATAGTGACTTATGCCGGCGCGGACAAGGTCGCTTTGGAGTCAACGAGCGGTGATAAAAAAAGCGATATTAAAAAAGCGATTGATAAATTGGACGCCGGAGGCAGCACTGCCGGTAGCAAAGGCGTCACGAGAGCATACGAAATAGCCCTAACTAATTACATCAAAAATGGGAATAATCGCGTCATTTTGGCATCCGATGGCGATTTTAATGTCGGTATTACCTCACTAGACGAGTTGGTGAAATTGATTGAAGAAAAACGCCAATCCGGTATTTATTTGACTACTTTGGGCGTTGGATTGGGTAATCTGACCGATGCGGTGATGGAAAAATTAGCGGACAATGGCAACGGCAATTATGAATACATTGACAATTTGGAACAAGCTAAAAAAGTCTTCATTTACGAAAAAGAACGCTTTGTGACGGTTGCCAAGGATGTGAAAGTCCAGATCAATTTTAATAAAGACTTGGTTAAATCATACCGACTGATTGGCTATGAAAACCGCGTTTTACAAAATAACGATTTTACCAACGATAAAAAAGATGCCGGTGACATCGGTGCAGGACAAACAATCACGGCGCTGTACGAAATAGAACCCCGCCCTTCTTCTCTCTCATTGCGCGATGTACCGACGTTCAGTATTGATTTTCGGTATAAAAAACCGGATGCGGACATAAGCCTTCCTCTGGCTTTAGACATTAAAGACAGTGAACGGATATTTAGTCAATCATCCGAAAATATGCGTTTTGCTGCCTCAATTTCAGGGTATGCATTGCTGTTGCGCGACTCTAAATTCAAAGGCAGTTTGACTTATAATAAGGTGCTTCAATGGGCAAATGGCGCTATGTCTTTTGACCCTAATGGGTACAGAAAAGCATTTGTTGAGTTGGTAAAAAAGGCGCAAAGTAAATGATGTACTTTGTTGGGATAAGTGCGTAATCTGAATGACGCTCTAACAATCCTTCTTTTTTAGCTTAAATCAGGGCAATAAATCGGTGGGAATGACTCAAGTTAAGTCTCATCAAACAAACAATTAAACCATGTTAATTCAAGAATATAAAAGAAGTTGGATTCAAGACTTCAATGCAATAAGCAAAGTACTGAATGAATCTTTGATTCATCTGAAAGTTGCGATAGAACATGTAGGAAGCACCGCTATTCCTGAGTTGGCAGCAAAACCTATCATTGATATTGATATAGTTTTTGGTAAACAGGTAGCGTTCGAAGATATACAAAGGATATTAGAGAAAATCGGATACTATCACAACGGCAATCAAGGCATTCCCAATCGAGAAGTATTTAAAAGGGGTAAAACAGCTGCTCATCACGGCATATTAGATGCTATTGAGCATCATCTTTATGTTTGTCCCGGAGATAGTGTTGAATTGGAAAATCATATTTTATTGAGAGATTATCTCATTGCCCATGAAGAAGCGAGAATGCAGTATCAACATCTAAAATTTGAATTGGCGGCAGAAGCTAACCAAGACCGAAAGAAATATGCCCAATTGAAGGAAGTGAGAGCCCGACATTTTATCAACACTATTGTTGAAAAAGCTAAAAATGCCTACTCTATCAGCTTATGCCCATAAGCAAACTTAATCAAACCGACTACTGAATCCGTTTGTGTTTTGCGGAAAATATTTTTGCGGTGGGTTTCGACCGTGCGTTCAGAGATAAAAAGAGATTCCGCAATTTGTTTGTTGCTGTATTCCTTTTCTATCAAACGCACAATTTCGATTTCGCGTTCAGTGAGCAACTGATTTTTGGGGCGGTCTTCTTGTGTCTGTAATATATCGAGCATATTGTGCAAGGCTTCTTCTGCGAGATATTTTTTTCCTTCCGACACGGTTTTCACGGCTGCGACGAGTTGCTGTTGTGAAGCGGTTTTCAACAAATAGCCTTTGACTCCGATAGCCATCATCTCTTTTACGGTATTGCCATCGGCATAAACCGACAAAGCTAATATTTTTAACAATGGGAACTCTTTAAGGGCGGCTTTGGCTAACTCTAAACCGGAAATTTCGGGCATATTAACATCCATCAACATGACATCTACACTATTTTGGTGCAATAATCTGATGACTTCTATTGGACGCGTTGATGTACCGACTACTTCAATGTCAGGTTCAACCATCAAAAGCGTTTTGATACCTTCAATGACCAGAGGGTGATCGTCCACTATAAATATTCTAATTTTTGACATACCGTAGTGCGGATTTTAATCCGCTTTAAAAAATGAAAACAACAACACTATTTTTTGGGTAAATATAAGTTTACGCGGATTAAAATTCACTTTATATCTTTTCAACAGTAATAGTTTTTTTTGTTTTGGGCGGATTAAAATCCGCACTACGTCGGTATATAAATGGCGACTAAGGTGCCTTTACCGACAGAAGATTCAATATCCAAAGTGCCGTTCAAATATTCGATGCGGCTGCGCAAATTTTTCAAACCAAGCCCCCCCTCAGTATAAGCCGGATTTTTCGAATCAAACCCTTTGCCATTGTCTTCAATTGTGACCGAAAGTTCTTTATCGTCGCGAATGAGCTGAATATCGAGGCGAGAGGCTTGAGCGTGTTTGATAACATTATTCACACTTTCTTGAATGACCCGATACAGCGTTGTTTCCACTTCCGCCTCCATGCGTTGATCCAAGCCTTGAACGTCAAGATAAACACTCAATTGACTGCCATTTATTTTTTGCACAAATTCTTGCAAAGCTGATACCAACCCTAACCGCAACAACGCATTCGGCATCATTTGATGTGAAACCGACCGAATCTCATCGGCGGATTCACTGATGAGGGACAAAACTTTTTCGTATTCAAAGCGTTCTTGCTCAGTTTTAAAATTGAGCTTCGCGCCCATACTCGCCAATTGCATTTTGGACGCAACCACCAATTGAGCCACGCCATCGTGCAAATCGCCGGCGATGCGGCGGCGTTCCCGCTCCTCTGCTTCCAGAATCGCTTTGGCTGCGTCAATTTTTTGCTGGCTGATAGCCTGTCGAAAAGCCGCTTCTTGGGCATTTTTCCTCTTGGTATAAAGCGTATAACCTAAAATACCACTGAGTAAAAACAAACCAGCAAGACCACCCAACCACAAATTGCGTTGGGTCAATTGCAGGGCTTTAACGGCATTTTCGGCGTTCAAAGCCTTGATATTTTGCTGTTGTTTCTCATTTTCCAGTTCTTTTCCCCGAATCTGGGCAGTAGATTTAAACAATTCTAACTCTTTGTTGTCAAGACTCAAGGTCATCAATTGAAGCGATTGATTTTTTTGATTCAACTCCAATGCATTGTTCTTCAAAGCCAGATTTTTGCGCGCCAAGTCTAACTCTTGAACCTGATTTTGGGCATTGAGCAAGGTGATTTGTTGCTGTTTTTTATCCGTCTCGTACTTCACTTTCATATCGCTGAGGCTGAGATTGATTTTTTCGTTCATCAACGAATCCTGTAATTTGAGTTGTCTATTGCGGTATAGAAAGGCACTTTTATAATCATTCATGGCAGAATCCAAAGTCGCTCGGTGGGTAAAAATTTCGAGCATAACAGAAGCTTCAGCATATTTTGCGCCCATTTCTTCTGCTTTTTCAAAATACGCTTTGGCATCCGGATATTGCTCCTTTTTACTCAAAACCCGACCAATATTTAAGTAATTCAAAGGTAAACCGACTTTATTTTCCCCTTTTTCACCTATCGCTAAGTTGTCTTTAAACAGCATCAAAGACTCGTCATAAAATCCTTGTCGGTACAGCATCGCCGCTAAATTATTGGTGGCGGCTTGTATGCCCCTCTGAAAACCAATTTTTTTGAATATTGACAAAGCAGCTTTGTACAAATCAATAGCTTTTTGGTGTTCTTTTAAACCATCCTCGTATTGATTGGCTAAATTGACGTATGCGATGCCCAGCATCCGTTGGTCACTTATTTTCTCGGCGGCTTTGACCGCTTGAAGAGAATATTCCGTAGCTTCTACATAGCGTTTTGTTTCATATAAAAGCTTTGATATATTGTTACACAAACTACTTTCCGTACCATAATCATTATATTTTTCCGCAATTGCCAAGCCTTTTATAGCCGCTTGCATGGATTGGTCAGAATTACCCAAATTGTTATGTGCCGACGCGAGGTTATTGAAAACGGCAGCCATATCTCTTTCCATACCGTTTTTTTCAAAAAGAGGCAGTGATTGTTCAAAATACGTGACTGCTTCCTTCCGTTTCCCCTGCCCCACCAAAGTTTTGCCAATCAAATTGAGCACCTTTGCCATTTGAGCATTGTCTGAACTTTTTTGCGCCCGATCTCGTGCTTTTTGGTAATAATTGAGGGCTTCCTCAAATTTCCCTCGGTGGTTTTTCATCAACCCCCAATTCAGGTAGACGTCCGTTTCACCACGCAAATCTTTGGTTTTTGATACCAGATTGTGCGATTCGGTCAGGTATATCAAGGCTTGTGCAGTGTCATTTTCAGCATAATAATAGGATAACCGATTGAGCAAACGAAGCTTTTCCGGGTCTGAAGAGGATTTTGTCAGTTGTTGCTTGATGCTATCCAATTGAAATGAAGACAAAGGAGACTGTGCCGAAAGCAAAGGCAATAGATTGGCCGTCAGAATAAATAAGCAAAATAGTCTTTTGCTCGGTGTGTATGTCAAATTACAGGTCAAATGCTCGGTTTTTTCATCACTCAAAAGTAATAATAGTTCCAAGAATTTTATATAAGTGAAACACAATTATTTCATAACTAATCTACTTTCACCCGTGACGTCTCGCTCTCCGAAGCTGTGCCGCGATTCCGGGCACTTTTCACTTTCGTATTACCGAAAGTATAATTAAAGGTGACGCGAGCATTGCGGGAATATTGGCGCTGGGAAAAATCCACTCTAATACCTTGAATATCAATCACCGCATTGGATTGTTGTGTGTAAAAAACATCGTTGACATTAAAACTCAAACGCCCTCTTTTATCCCAAAAAGTCTTAGATGCGCCCAAATTCAAACCGCCTAAAGAACCAATCGTGAGAAATTCTTCCAAAAACTTAGTCAAATAAAAACCGTTGATTTCCACCTTTATGTCAGCGGGCAATTTAGCCGTCACACCCCAATATGCCAGCCAATGCCAACGGTCGGCTTTGTAGGTAAAACCTCGATAATCGGCATTGTAAGCATTGTAAATGGCTTGATTACCGCCAAAACCATCGAGCCATTTGCCCAATTTGATGGGAAAATTAAGCTGAAAAGTCCAATTGGAGTAGTTGGCTAAGTTGGCAGCGGTCGTAAACGTTTTAGTGCCTTCCACTTGGGGCGCATTTTCGATAATGACGTCATTCGTAACCGAGCGTTCGATGCTGATGAACGGTTGACCGTCATACAC
>JANPGW010000331.1:0-4380 GCA_031424115.1 Saprospiraceae bacterium
TAAAAATGACTTTGACAGAAAACAAAAATCTGCCAATCGGCTTGGATACCAACGCTTTACAGCAATTAACGGCTGACCTTAACGACCAACAATTGATATGGTTGAGTGGCTATTTCTTTGGCGCTTCACAAGCTCAAAATAGGGTTGAAGGTAGAGGATTGGGGATTGAGACCCCCTCAGTAGCAAAGCCAATTAATGGCTATTCTAATGGGCAAACAATTCCAAGCCCACAACCTGCGGCTGTTGCAACGAAGGTTACTATTTTATACGGTTCACAATCGGGTAATAGTAAAAAAGCGGCTAATCAAACGGCAGATGCTTTGAAAGCGGCGGGTTCGGAAGTTGTGGTAGCGGATATGGCAGATTACAAATCGTCGCAGTTAAAAAATGAGAAATTGCTTTTGTGCATCGTGGCGACTTATGGCGAAGGTGAACCACCTGCTGCTGCTGAAGAATTCCATAAATTCATTTTCAGCAGTCGTGCGCCGAAGTTGAATGATATGCAGTTTTCGGTGTTGGCTTTGGGTGATAAAAGCTATACGCAGTTCTGTCAAACAGGTAAAGATTTTGATGAGCAATTGGAAAAATTAGGGGCAAAACGCATTGCTGACCGCGTGGATTGTGATGTGGATTGGCACGATGATGCTGAAAAATGGGTGAAATCAGTGGTAGCGAAGATGCCTAAACCTGTTTCAAATGGTGTTTCGGTGAATGGTAATGGCAACGGACATGCTTATATGGCACCCACTAAAACAGAATCAGCGAAACCAAAATACGATAGAAAAACGCCTTTTGAAGCGGAGGTTTTAGAAAAAATACAATTGAATGGTCGTGGTTCGGTGAAAGAAACGTGGCATGTGGAATTAAGTTTGGCGGATTCAGGTTTGACTTACGAACCGGGTGATGCGTTGCACGTGATTCCCACAAACTCCGAGCGCATCGTGGCGGACGTTTTAAAAGTTTCAAAATTAGACCCCTCAGTAAAAGTTGATTTTGATGGTCAAAATCAAGACTTAGGGCACGTTTTATTGGAAAAAACGGAATTAACGGTATTGAGCCGTGACGTTTTACAGAAATATTACGAGTTATCTAAAAACGATAAATTGAAATCGATTTTGGATGACCCTAAGGCGTTGAATGCATATATTTATGGTCGTGATGTGGCGGATTTAATTGTTGATTTTCCTGCGGAATTGGAGCCACAAGTGTTGGCGAATATTTTACGAAAATTACCTTCACGAGCGTATTCAATTGCATCAAGTTTGGCGGCGCATGAAGAGGAAGTACATTTGACAGTGGGCGCGGTGCGTTACCAAGCGCAAGGTCGTAAAAAAGAAGGAGTTGCTTCATCGTTTCTGGCTGACCGTGTGGCAGTGGGTGAAAAAGTGAAAGTATTTGCGGAGGAAAATGAATATTTCAAGCTGCCGAAAGACCCCTCAGTAAATACCATTATGGTGGGTCCCGGTACGGGCATTGCGCCTTTCAGAGCTTTTATAGAAGAGCGTGCTGAAACGGGTGCGGAGGGTAAAAACTGGCTGTTCTTCGGAAATCCGAATTTTACAACGGATTTTTTATATCAAATGGAATTTCAGCAATATCTGAAAAAAGGCGATTTGAATAAGATTGATTTAGCTTTCAGTCGTGACCAAGCGGGAAAAGTATATGTTCAGCATAAATTGTTGCAAAAATCGAAAGAAGTATTCGATTGGTTACAAAATGGTGCTTACTTTTATGTGTGCGGTGATAAAAACCGCATGGCGAAAGATGTTGAGCAAGCCTTGATTCAAATTGCGAAGAAAGAAGGCGGATATTCAGACGAAAAAGCCATAGATTGCGTAAAAGATTTGAAAAAGCAAAGACGCTATTTGGAGGATGTTTATTGATGAAATCTGGCTTTATATCTAATTGTAGATACTGATTGAGATTTAATTCAGACCTTTAAACTTAATTTTTATAAAAATACAGAGGGGTCTGATGAATCGTATATTTTTTGTTATATTTCTGATTTTCAACTTTCTGACGGTAAAATCGCAGACTATTCACCAACAAGCCTATTATTTTCGCTTTTTAGCTAAAGTGAGATTGAATGAAAAATGGGCTTTACAAGCTGAAACGGATTATCGGCGTTTTATGAATCCCGATAGAGTGTGGCAAAATTTTAATCAATTGCGCCTGCATTATCGCCTTAATCCGCATTGGGAATCCGTGGCAGCAATGACTTATGCGGCGGTCTGGCAAGGGAGCTTACCCGTTCCTGAGTGGCGACCTTATCAAAGCATTCAATATCAACACTCGCTCGGTCATAATTGGAGTTCAGCATATCGGTTTCAATTTGAAGAGCGCTTTATACATCATTCTTCAAAAACGGAATTGACGGAAGGGTTTGGTTTTAGAATGCGTCCTCGTGTAAGATGGCTTGTTTCAAAAGTAATTAATCCGAAATGGACTGCTCGATTTAGTGAAGAGCTTTTTTATCATACAGATAATGGTTTTAACCAAACTCAAACATGGTTATACATTGAAAGGCAATTAAATCATGGATTTGTATTAGATTTGGGCTATCTAAAAACGTTTGTAAAGCGTTCAGGAGGTGGGTATTTTGATAGAGATAATGTGCGGTTAAGTGTGATTAAAAATTTTACTTTAAAGAATATATAGTTTGTAGTGTATGGTTTTTAGAACCCTCTAAACACGATACACCAAACACTAAAAATAGGTAAATGATTTCAAAAAAAATGAAATATGCTTTAAAAGCGTTGATTCACATCGCTAATCATCAGGATACAAACGTTTCTGATGGGCACGCAGTGGAGTATGTGAAAGCGCATGATATTGCCGAGCAAGGGCATATTCCCAAGAAGTTTTTAGAGCAAATTTTATTGGAATTGAAAAAAGGACGGATTATCAATAGCAAACAGGGCAATGTAGGCGGCTATTATTTTGTTAAAAAACCTGAGCAAGTGACTTTAGCGGATGTGTATCGCCTGATTGATGGGCCTATTGCTTTAGTCCCGTGCGCTTCTAAAAATTTTTATGAAAAATGTGATGATTGCCCAAGCGAAGAAGAGTGTTCTATTCGGCACGCTTTGATTCAGGTGCGTGATGAGACATTGAAAGTTTTGGAAAAAAAAAATATTCATGATTTGGCAAAGGGAACGTATATAGACGCCAATGTCAGCTGGACAATATAACTCTATAAGTAGTTGAAAATGAGTAGTTTAAATAGGTGTAAAAAATAAATTTTATAAAAAATCTATTTTTTTGTTCTTTAATTCTACTAATTCCATAGAATTAGCGTATTATTGCAATAATAAAGCAACCTTAGCGGGATTATTAATCTTAAAATCGACTTAAACAATGGAAAATATTATGGATAAAAAAATGGCTGAAATGCTGAATGACGAAACAGCAGTTTCATTGGAAACGCCGGTATTAAAAAATAAGTACCGTAAATTATGGATAGGCTTAGGGTTGTTTCTGGCTTTAGCGATTATTTTTTCTCTTTTTGTTTCAGGAGGAACATTTGAACTCGTAACGAGTAAATTAAGCGAAGACAATAATATTTTTTATTGGATGGTTCTGACCGGCGTGTGTGCCGAGGTCGTAGCGGGCTCAATGGGCATGGGTTATGGCGTTATTTGCACGACAGTTCTCTTGATTCTCAATATTCCACCCGTTTCCATTAGTGCAAGTATCCATTCGGCTGAAACTTTTACAAGTGCAGCAGGGGCAATTAGCCACTATAAATATGGGAATATCAATTGGAAATTGGCTAAATCATTGGCTATTCCGGGCGCAATTGGGGCTATTGTGGGTGCTATTGCCTTGATATTGGTGCATCATAAAAGCCCCACTTTCATCAAACCGATGATGGCACTTTATACTTTTTATTTAGGTGTAAAAATTTTATCGAGTGCTTTTAAAAGCGAAACTGTTGAAAAAAAAGCAATTAATATACCTGTTTTAGGCTTCATAGGTGGTTTTATTGATTCCTTTGGCGGTGGCGGCTGGGGTCCTTTAGTGACGGGTACTTTTATTAAAAATGGTCGTACCCCACGATATGTCATTGGCAGCTCAAGCTTTGCTAAGTTCGTTTTGACTTTCGCTAGTGCTTTTACTTTTATCGTCGGTGGCGGTTTTGGACAGTGGAAAATCGTTGCAGGTTTGCTGATTGGTGGCGTTGTTACCGCTCCTTTATCGGCTATGTTGACAACAAAATTACCGACTAAAAAGATGTTTATCGCGGTAGGTATGGTCGTAATTATGTGCAGTATGATTACTTTTTTCAGGGCTATTTTAAAATAACTAACAGGCCATGAATACAAATCAAACCATAGAGAAAAAGGTTCAATTAGGTGCTTTTTTAAATCAAAATTCATC
>JANPGW010000332.1:0-21635 GCA_031424115.1 Saprospiraceae bacterium
GTTGGAACATGGATTGTTCCTCAACACCCTCGCAATATTTCAAAGAACCACTACAAATAAAAGTAAAAATAGATTCATGTCCTCTTAGGGAAAATCCTAAAATTGCTAAAGGAGAGTGCTTTTATGAAGATGGTGATGAATTTTACAATAAAAATAGCAATATCGTGGGAATATATGAAAAAGGAAGTATCGGTTTGGGCTGGGCAAAAGAAAAAGATAAAAATGGTATTTTATGGATTTTAACAGAGATTCCGCTAAAAAACAGAATCTCAATTAAATCAGTTTATGAATGGCAATACTCAGAAAATGAATATTTTATTGGATGGATGCAAGCTGAACATTTAGATATTTTGAAATAACACCCCCTCAGTACAAAAGCCATTTTTCAATTAAAATCAAAAATTTAACAATTATGAAAATAACAAACACCGCGCTATTAATGAGTTTATTGATTGTGTCGTGCAATGCACCAAGTATTGAAAATCAATCAAAACCGATTAAGCCCATTATCGGAACTTGGAAGCTGCTTACAGGCGTTTTAATTGAAAAAGGCGATACAACGACGACCGATTACACAAAAGAGGTGTCTTTTATTAAAATTATCAATGATACGCATTTTGCTTTTATCCAACATGATTTGACGAAGGGAAAAGGCGCAAAACCTGTGTTTTCGGCGGGCGGTGGCAGCTACACTTTTTCCGACAGCACTTACACCGAACACCTTGAATATTGCAACGATAGAGCTTGGGAAGACAATAAATTCACTTTCACGATGACAATGCGAGGTGATACGCTCATACAAAAAGGAATTGAAAAAATAGAAGGAACAGGGGTTGATAGGTTAAATATTGAGACTTACAAAAAGTTATAAAGTGTAGAAGCTTTAAAAAGCATTTATGATTTTTGATTTGGATTAGGCGGTAACGAAAATTTAAATTTTATGGAGAAAGAAGAAAAGTATAGTTCTGCATGGATATTCCACGGTGTAAAAGGACTTTTTGCTTGTGCTGTATTTAGCAGTAGAGAAAAGGCAGAGACATGGATAAAACAGAAGCATCTTTCAGGTATATTAACGTGTTATCGGATTGATATATCTGCTTATGATTGGGCTATTGAAAATAAATATTTCACACCTAAAAAAGAGCATCATCTATCGCCTGAATTTATTCAAACGTTTTCGGGTGGACAAGAGCATTATCATTATGAAAATGGAGTATTAGAGTAATTTATAAAATAAAATTCTCATCCTCATGGAAAAAGAAATATTAGAACATGGTCTAAATCTTAATCGCCGAAAATTTTTGTCAAGTCTCGGCATTGGCATTGGTAGTGCCGCATTGGGTTCTTTGCTGATTCCCGATTTATTTGGCAGCAAAGAAGATGCGATTATGGCGGGCCTGCCGCATTTTGCACCGAAGGCTAAAAGGGTGATTTACCTATTTCAAAACGGTGCGCCATCGCAATTGGATTTGTTTGATTATAAACCCAAATTGAATGTAATGCATGGACAAGAAATGCCCGAATCCATCCGTAATGGACAGCGATTGACGGGTATGACCGCTAATCAGGCTAAATTTCCTTTGGTGGGGTCAGTTTTTAAATTCAATCAATATGGTGAACATGGCACGTGGCTGAGCGAGTTATTGCCTTACACGTCCAAGGTGGTGAATGATTTATGCGTCATAAAAACCATCCATACCGAAGCCATTAACCACGACCCCGCTTTGACATTTTTTCAAACGGGTGCGCAAGTCGGCAACCGCCCAAGTATGGGCGCGTGGTTGAGTTACGGTTTGGGCAGTGAAAACAAAAATCTGCCCGCTTATTGCGTTCTTTTATCGAAAGGAAAAGGCAATGGGCAAGGCGTGTATTCCAAACTCTGGACAAACGGCTTTTTGGATTCTACGCATCAAGGCGTTCAATTCAGCAGCGGTGACAACCCCGTTTTATACCTCAACAATCCCGATGCCATTGATAAAGCTGACCGCCGTAAAATGCTCGATAAAGTAGCGGAACTCAATTCAGAAGGCTATAAAGAGTTTGGCGACCCCGAAATTCAAGCTAAAATTCAACAATACGAAATGGCTTTTCGGATGCAAACGGCGGTACCCGAAGTAACCGATATTCGCAACGAACCGAAAGACATTATTAAAATGTACGGTGCAGATTGTCTTGTCCCCGGTACTTATGCCGCTAATTGCCTATTAGCGCGAAAACTCTCCGAAAACGGGGTGCGCTTCGTGCAACTTTACCATCAAGGTTGGGATGCTCACGACAATCTACCCGGTCAAATTAGAGGGCAAGCCTTAGATACTGACCAAGCTTCCGCTGCCTTGATTACCGACCTCAAACAGCGCGGACTTTTGAATGAAACGCTTGTGATTTGGGGTGGCGAATTTGGCCGCACCAATTACTGCCAAGGACCTCTAACTAAAGACAGTTATGGTAGAGACCATCATCCACGCTGTTTCACAATTTGGATGGCAGGCGGTGGCGTTAAACCTGGTGTCTATGGTGAAACCGACGAATTTGGCTATAATATCACTGAAAACCCTGTTCATGTCAATGATTTCCACGCAACAGCCTTGCATCTAATGGGACTTGACCATGAAAAATTGACGTATAAACATTTGGGTAGAAGGTATCGCTTGACGGATGTGGCGGGGAAGGTGGTGAAGGGGATTATGGGGTGATAATCCTGAAAGGATTAAAAGTGAATAGCCCCCGATTTCATCGGGGGAATTGTAAGGAATTCTTATAACCCCGAATGGGGTTGAATATGAAAACTTACATCTTAATCGAAAATAATAATCGAAAAAGTAAAATGAGTACTTACACGCAAATTTTATATCAAATCGTATTCAGCACCAAAATGCGAGAACGAACATTACAAAAAGATAACCGTGCTGAATTATTCAAATATATGTGGGGTATTTTAAAAAATAAAAAATGCCATTTATACCGTATCAATGGGGTTGAAGATCATATACACATAGTGACACATATACACCCAACTATTGCTTTAGCGAATTTAATAAAAGACATAAAATTGGCAAGTTCGAGTTACATTAAAGAAAAGAACTTATTTTCAAATTTTGATGGTTGGCAAGAGGGATATTCAGCGTTTACATACACTATTAAAGAAAAAGATAATTTGATTGAATATGTAAAAAATCAAGAAGAACATCATAAAACTAAGACTTTCAGAGAAGAATTAATTGAATTATTAAAAGAACATGGTGTTGAATTCGATGAAAAATATTTTGAGTAATTCTAGCATTCAACCTCATTTATGGTTTTTGTATCATAGAAATACGAACTATAAGGCTTTAAAATCCAAGATGTATTTAATCTTCATAACCGCGAAGCGGTTGAATATGAATAGCCCTCGATGAAATCGGGGGTATAAATGAGATTTTACGCAACCCCGAATGGGGTTGAATGTGATCAATGATGGTATATTCAACCCCATTCGGGGTTGCGTATGATTGATATTTTCCCTCGAATTACATTCGGGGCTATTCACATTCAATCCCTTCGGGATTATAGCTAATTAGCGATCAAATGTATCGTGATTTTTAAAATATAGAAAATGCAAAGAAAAGATTTCATAAAAACCACCTCTCTCGGCTTGCTCGGCGCAATGCTGACCCCACAGTATCTCGCCAAAAACGAGGTCATTTTAGGGCAAAACAACAAACGCTACAAAATCAATACCCGTTGGAGTCAAGCAGATGTGGCGCGTTATCCTGTCAATAATTGTCATGAAATGGTGCAAGATAAAAAAGGTAGAATCCTGCTTTTGACTGATGAAACGCGCAATAATGTCTTGATTTATGATAAAAATGGTAAAATATTGGACTCTTGGGGCAAAGAATACCCGGGCGCACATGGTTTGACTTTGTTCAATGAAAATGGTGAAGACGTGCTTTTTATCTGTGACAATAACCGTCACCAAGTCATCAAAACAACCATTGATGGGCGGGTTTTAATGACATTAAATTATCCTAAAGAGACGGGCGTTTACTCAAAAGCAGAAGAATACGTACCCACCGAAACGACAATTGCATCCAATGGCGATATTTATGTCGCCGATGGTTATGGCAAAGATTATATCATTCAGTACAACCACAAAGGCGAATTTATCCGTTATTTTGGCGGCAAAGGTGATTCGGCGGCGCATTTAAATAATGCTCACGGCGTTTGCGTGGATGCCAGAGATAAAGCGAATCCTACATTAATCGTCACTTCCCGACAACAAAATGCCTTTAAACGCTATGATTTTGAAGGAAAATACTTAGAAACAATTGATTTACCCGGTGCTTGGGTATGTCGCCCTGTGATTAAAGGTGAGTTTTTATATGCCGCCGTTTTACAATCCAATAGCCAATTGTGGGCACAATCGGGCTTTGTAACGATTTTGGATAAAAATAATAAAGTGGTGTCGAACCTCGCTGGTAGCCCCCCTCCCCGAGAAATCGGAATGCAAGCACAGCATAACGGTAAAAATCCCGATGAAATGTACCAAACCATCAAAGCTTTTCAATATCCGCACGATGTTTTGATTGACGATGAGGAAAACCTGTATGTGGCCCAATGGAATTCGGGAAAAACGTATCCGATTAAATTAGAACCAGTTGGTTGAAGAATATCAACCTTTCCAAAAGTTTTAAACTTTTGGAAAGGTGTACTAAAAGTAATTCTCTATGAAAAATGCGCACTTTTTAATCATTTTTATATTAAATACCGCTGTTTTATCGGCGCAAGAATCCTTTCAATTAGCACCGCCGTTGCTGAAATATTCCTCCGTATTTTTTACAAAAGAAGCTAAAATTGAAATGGCTTTTGCTGAACCAAATACCGATATTCATTTCACAACGAATGGCTCAGAACCGTCGCAGAATGACCCGATTTATAAGACCCCCCTCAGTATAACGACGAGTTTTACAACGGTCAAAGCGCGGGTTTTTAGTAAAATTTATCAAGCGTCAGATGTTGTGGCAGCGACTTTTATCAAAGATGGTTTGCCTATAAAATCGGTTGAGGGGACGTTACCGAATCCGAAATATACTGGTTCGGGCGCACAGACTTTGATTGATAATAAAGGTGGAACGACAAATATTTCGGGTAAAACATGGTTGGGTTTTCAGACAGATACGGTTGAAATTGTTTTGAGTTTAAATAAAAAAGAAAGGATTTACGCGGTTTTGGTGAATCTATTACAAGACCATGGTTCTTGGATTTTTTTACCCGAAAAAATAGAAGCATACTCGTTTGACAACAAAGCGAAAAAGTATCAATTGATTGGTAATCAAGTATTTAATCAAGATAAAGAAGTAAAAGGGAGTTTTTGTACCCCCTCAGTATTAACGGTTGATAAGGGTGTAAAAACGGATAAAATTAAGTTGCAACTCTATTTAGTAAAACAAATTCCTGATTGGCACGCGGGTAAAGGAAATAGAAGTTGGATTTTTATTGATGAAGTAAAAGTGTATTGAAACATGGATCAAACGAAAAACATAATCTATAATATCACTTTTGGACTCAATTGTTTATTGTTGTTCCTCGTCCTTTTTGGTAAAACGTTGGCGATACCGACTTGGCTGCAAGTGGTGGGTCGGATGCATCCTTTAGTACTGCATTTTCCAATTGTTTTATTGGTCATGGCTGCCGTTTGGGAGGTGTTTTTAAGTAAAAAATTTAAAAATATTGCAAATCCCGACAGACTCGGGACTGAGGGTGGGATGAATAACGAAATCGGGGATTGGATTTTGTTATCCGCTGCGTTTACCGCAGGTATTTCAGCTTTGATGGGCTTGTTTTTATCGCAAGAAGAAGGCTATAAGGCTGCGGCGATTGCTTGGCATAAGTGGACAGGCGTGGCGGTTTCGTTGGTTTCAATAGGGTGGTATGTTTTTAAAAATGCCATTCGGAATTCAAAAGCTTTTTCACTTATAGCAAGTGGCGCAAGTTTTTTAGCGATTTTGATGGCTGGTCATCAAGGTGCCAATATCACGCACGGCGAAGGCTTTTTAACCGCTCCTTTCAAAACTAAAAATCAAGTTGCACAAGTAAAAATGGAAGATGCCGTTGTTTTTACCGATATGGTAAAACCTATTTTAGAGCAAAAATGTATGGCTTGCCACAACAGTAAAAAAGCTAAAGGTGATTTGATAATGGAGACCCAAGAGTTGCTTTTAAAAGGGGGTAAAAATGGCAAATTATGGGATCCGACTACCGCTGATTTGGGTTTGATGATGCAACGGGTTCACCTTTCATTAGATGAAAAAAAACACATGCCGCCGATTGGAAAACCACAATTAACGGATGAAGAAAAGACGATTTTATACCTTTGGATAAAAGGTGGGGCTGATTTTAAGAAAAAATTAGCTGAATTAGCCGATACGGACACTTTAAAAATAATAGCAAAAACGGCTTTAAAAACAGGTGAAACCGACCATTATAGTTTCAAAGCAGCCGATGAAAATACCGTTAAAAAACTCAATAATAACTATCGGATTGTTTATCCATTGGCTTTGAATTCGCCCGCTTTGGGTGTAGAGTTTTTCGGGGCATCATTTTTTTCAAGTGAAAAATTGAAAGAATTGCAGGCAGTAAAAGAGCAAATTGTGCATTTGAATATGAATAAAATGCCCGTTAAAGATGAAGATTTGAAGGCAATTGCAGATTTTACGAATCTGAGGAAACTCAATTTGTCATTTACTCAACTGACAGGTACGGGATTAGGAGAGTTGAAAAATTTGAAAGAGTTGCGTCAACTTTCCTTATCGGGTACGGGAGTAAAGTTAGCTGATTTAGAAGTTTTAAAAAGCCTACCTCACTTATCGTCTATTCATCTCTGGAATACGGGCATCTCTAATAATGATATAGCGGCTTTGAAAACAGCTTTTCCGAAAACATTGATTGACAGCGGCTACAAAGGTGACACGGTGGTTGCCAAATTAAGTGCTCCAATTTTAGAAAATGATGAAATACAGGTTTTTCAAAAAGACACTAAAATTGAATTGAAACACTACGTGAAAGGGGCTGTCATTCGTTATACTTTGGATGGTAGCGCTCCCGATAGTACAAAATCGCCCGTTTATACTGAGGGGGGGATTTTAATTGATAAATCTACCGTTTTAAAAGCAAAAGCTTTCTTAGAAGGTTGGATTAGCAGTGATACTTTGACGCAAAAGCTTTATAAAGCGGGTTTTATTGCTGATTCTATCCGCTTGGCGCAAGCACCCAATCCGCAATATTCGGGAAAGGGTAAGATGCTTTTTGATGGAAAATTAGGGGGATTGAATTTTAAAAGCGGGAAATGGCTCGGTTTCAAAGAGACGACTTTAGAGGCTTATCTTTATTTCAATGCTCCCGTTATGGTTTCAAAAGTAACGATTAGTTGCTTGATTGACATTGGTAGTTATATTATGCCTTCACAACAAATTGAGGTATGGGGTGGCACAAGCACCTCAAATTTGAGTTTATTAAAAACCATCAAACCTACTCAGCCAACTAAAATTGAGTCTTCATATTTAAAAGGTTTTGTCTGTAATTTCACACCTAAGCAAGTCAGTGTTATAAAACTTGTCTGTAAACCAGTTTCAAAATTACCCACTTGGCATCCGGGCAAAGGAGACAAGGCTTGGTTTTTTGTTGATGAAGTGTTTTTGAATTAGTTTTATTCCAATACTTTAAAGGTTGTTCTACGATTGGCTTGATGTTCTACTTCGGTACATTTTTTACAGTCACAACTCACTGCCGGTTGAGCCTCGCCGTAACCTTTTGCTCCCAATCGAGTTGGTTCTATGCCTTTTGAAATCAAGTAGTTTACAGCCGATTCAGCCCTTTTTTGACTCAATGTCGCATTGTAATCATCATTACCTCGACAGTCGGTATGGGAGGATAATTGAATCTTGATTTGAGGGTTTTGAACCAATGTTTCTGCTAATTTATTCAAAGTGGGTTGGGCATCGGCGCGGATATCCCATTTATCATAATCGTAGTAAATATTGTCAAGAGTAATTTCTTTGTTTTTGAAAATTTTATCGAGCACAATTTCTACTTCAAATTTTTGTACAGGATTAGAAGGGTCTTTTCCTAAGCCTTTGGAGGTAAATTTTGTTTGATTGTTCAAATAACCGTCTTTACTTCCGATAAAATTATAATCTAAATTGTCTTCTAATTCAATAGTAGCTACCCCCTCAGTATTAACGGGTAAAGATATTTCTTTTCTTTTACCGCCAGTCATCACAACGACTTTTGAGTCTGCTAAAGGTTTACGACCAATCACCTGAGAATTGGGGTTATCTTGCGAAGCAAATATTTTTTCAAGGATAATGATATCCAATATGTTTTTATAAACTATTGCAGTGGGTTTCGGTGTGTCCACTTTAACGACAACGGGGCGAGGTGGAGGTGTAAAACGCTCGAAGCGATACACATCGTCATTGCCTTTGCCGCCTAATCTATTCGATGTAAAATAGCCTTGTTGAAAAACACCTTCTTTCATAGCAGATTGATTATCCACGATAAAACCAAAATCATCGGCACCGCTATTAATAGGCGTTTTCAGATTTTGAGGATTTGACCAATTATTGTCTTTTAGTTTGTAAGATTTAAATATATCCCAGCCACCCAGACCTGTGTGATAGTCTGAGGCAAAATATAAAGTATCCCCATCAATGAAAGGATAGGCTTCATTGCCTGTTGTATTTAGTGTTCGACCTAATATTTTGGGATCCGTAAATCCATCGCTGCTTTTAGCACAAACATAAATATCTAAACCGCCCCAACCTTCCGGGTCATTGGCTGCGAAATATAGTGTTCTCCCATCTTTGGATACTGAGGGGGTGCTATAATTCACTTTATCTTTACAAAAGGGGAGTACTTCGGGTGTTGTCCACGTGCCACTTATTTTTTTAGTATAAAATATCTTTGTGAATTGCTCATCTGTTTGCTCCCCTCCTGAACGGATAAAAAACATTTCTGAGAAATCTCCTGTAAACGTAGCAGCGGCTTCATTGAAAGATGTATTTAAGGAGTTATCGAAATTTTTAGCCGTATTATTGTCAATTAAAAATAAATCGGCAAAACGGTTACCTGTCCAACCATAAGTTACTTCTCCTGTACTGCTTTGCCTGTCGCTTGTGATAACCACTTTACCTTCTTCATACATAGCGGGCGCATAATCTGCATTGGGCGAGTTAAATTTTGTCTCTTCTACTCTATAACCACTGTATTTTTCGTCATCTTTCCAACCTTGGGCAACGTTGCAGGCGGTAATTTCACGCCGATATTCATAAGGAGAACCTATTTCGATGCCCAATTGTTTGAAAGCTTCAGCGGCTTCTTTGTATTGTTCCTGACGTTTGAGACCGTAAGCTTGCTCTCTCAGCGCATCCACTCCTGCACCATTGTCATAAGCGGTTTTATACCATTGTATGGCTTTTGAATCATTGCGGAGTTGACGATATGACTCGCCGAGTAAAAAAGCAATTTTGCCCTTTTCTATATTACTTTTAGCTTTTGCGTATTCTTTCTGTAAATAATTAGTCGCTACGGCATATTGCTTGCGCTCATAAGCTGTCTTCCCATCTTTAATTTTAATCAGATATGTACAGCTAAAAGTGTAAAATATTGATAATGAAAGTGTTATGAATAGTATTTTTTTCATCACAGAATGACATTTTATTTTGAAAAATGAAATTGCTTAATTCCCTTCCCCATGGGCATTAACCCACGCATGGTTTTAATCAGCTTCAATAATAACTTTTGCCTGTAAACCTAAATCAAATATGTATAAAATCCAAACGTACTGAGGGGGTAATTTGTTGTTAGTTTTTATCCATAAAAAAAGCCCACTCAATTGGGTTGAATGGGCTGAAGTTTAGGGATTATAATTTGTCGGTAAAGATTATAGTATTTCTTCTTCAACCGACTAAATTTGTTGTTAACGCAATAAAAAATTAAAATGTGATATTAAAAAACTATCTAAAAATTTCTAACTTTTTCATAATTCGACCTTTTTCGGTCATTATTTCAGCAATATAAAAGCCTCTCATACTGGCATCAAGTGGAACACTGGCTGAACGGGCATCTACATTTTTCAAACGGGTGACTTCCCGACCTGATGCATCCATAATCCGTACATAATCAATTTTATTCACGCCGTTGATGTGGAAATTTACCATATCAGAAGCTGGATTTGGATACATAATCAAATCATCATTTTTGAGTGGATCCGTTTTTTTACCGATGACAAGAGGTATTTCAAGGTCTTTCGTTATTAACTTAACCGGTTGTCCATTGGCGCCCATCATATAGGCATCTTGTAAGCGGAATTTGATAGTCGATTTATCCCCGACGCGGAAACCATGTACATCGTCTGAAATCACAATCGCTTTAATTTTACCCACTTCCCCATGACCATTAGCACCTTTCCCTTTGCTGCGCACCAAGCCTGCTTCTAATTTTCCTCTTTCCACAATTTTTCCTAAAGACAAGTAAGCATCATAACGGGACAACCATGTGAAAGAACTGAAATCCGCACTGACACTTTCTTCTTGTATCATTCGGGCATCATAACCAATAGCAAAACTCAAGCCTTTAGCATCATATGCGGGATTTTCTGCATTACCCATGGAGACGATCATTTCTATCAAATCTCCCGGACGCACAGACGTTACAGACGTGAGTAATTGAATCTCGATAGCGCCTTCTTGTACCGATTTATAAGGTGCTAAAGTGCTATTATTGCCATAATGATTGACGATGGCATCAACATCTTCGGCAGATATCACACCATCACCATTGGTATCAGCGTGCTTCAAATCTACATCACTTCCTACATAATTGGTTTGCCCCCAATTTTCACCTCCATGTCCATACCAAACCAAAGATTTATCTCTACGAGCTGTACCATATTGTCCGATATTATTACCGATGGGGAAAAGATCTAAAATATTCACTACACCGTCCGCATTGGTATCTCCAGGCCAGATACATTCGCTGATACACAACTCTTCGGAGGTTGGTGGTTCTATCAAATTAATCAATACTTGAACATAATCATCGGAACAATCACCTTCTACACAATATTTTAACCAAAATGAATCGTCATAAGCACCCGAATTTAAATTGGGTGTATACAGTAAAATATTTTCACCTTTGACTCTTTGATTCGCGATAATAGTGTCTAAATTTGCATAAAACCGGATGGATCCATTTCTTTCTGTCGTTTCACTGAATGGTTCAAAACGATAAGTATTAATAGGAGCAGCATATTTGATGACCAACGGAATGCCTGAACAAGTTAATTTGAACTGTTCCCTCAATGGTAAAAAGTTAGACACATTAACCAGAACTTTTGCCGTTTCAGTTAAGCTCGTATTACCAATATTATAAGTCACGGTATAAGTAAAAGTGGCTTGTCCGTTAAAAGCGGCATTCGGTATGAAATTAACCCAACCATCATCAAGTCCTTGTATCTGACCGTCTGATGAATTACTATAACTGATACTCACTATGGCATTTTTGTAATCATTGTCTAATACATTAAAACGAACGCTTTTACCGATAGGAGTGGAAATAATATCATTGGTAACATATTGAGCGGGTTTCTTTAGCACTTCAAATTTCACTTCATACCCCTTAACAGTGCCATCAGGTTCGGTGATAACAAACATCGTATTATCATAACCCGTAAAATTGACACTGGATCGGTATTCCCATTCACCCGCTTGACTGGTGGGTGTTATTCTGCCATGTTCCGGAGGAGTCTGGAGTTCAAAACCTAATGGAAGGGTAAAAGTGATGGTGGCGTCAGAAAGAGCAAAAATCTTTATCTCTTGATAGGTAGGTTTCGGATTTTCGGAGACATCAATTATTGCCAAACCGCAATCGCATTGCTTAAAACTGTTACAAACTGTATAATTGATAAGAGCGGCTCCTTTGAAATCCGTATCTGGCGTAAAAACGATTTTGCCATTTTCAACCACCGCTTTACCATGGTTCTGGAGTACTACTTTATCTAAAAAAAGAGTGCCTGACCATGGGTTTTCATAATCATTGCGGAGTACATCAATAACGACTTGTTGATTTTTTACTGTATGCGCGACATCAAGCCGCGCCTCTACACCTTGTTGTGAAGTTTGTGCGTTAATTAGTGCGGGCAATGTCGTTAAGGCAACCGCAACGAATAACCTTGATATGTCATGAAAGGGGATATTCATTGTGAACTCAGATTTTTATAACGTAAATTAATGGATTTTGAGAATATAAGTTGTTATTATTCAAGTGTTTTTATGTAAATGAAACATATTTATTTTATAAATTATTTAAATATTTATTTGTAATTAATTTAATAACAACGATTTGAAAATATTAAAATAAAAATATGTTAAATAAAAGTGAATATTATAAAATAATAATAGGAAAAATGTAATTTTGATGTTCAAGGGAAGAATCTCAGAATATTTATAAAAAAGCCCATGAAATTTGAACATCAGAGCGTTTGGACTCAGATTCAAGTTTCTGTTAATTCTGAAATAATGTAGATAGGATTATATATATTGCTAATTGTAATATACCAAATATCATACCAAAAACAAGGAAACTAAATATAATATAATTTTTTTTCTATGTTTTTTATACCCCCTCAGTATTGACACGGTTCATCTTTCATCAACCAAAATTGCCAAAATGACCGACAGTAAAATATACTCAGTACTCACAATCTTCGATAAAATCGAACAAAATCGCCTACGAAAATACATACATTCTCCCTATTTTAACGTTAATGAAACCTTAATGATTTTTTATGATATATTAATCGAACATATCAATAAAAATGGAAAGGCAGGGACATTGGTAAAAGAATCCATTTGGAAAAAATTATATGGAAAAGAAGCCTTTAATGATGTTCGTTTTAGGAAATTAGGCTCGGATTTATTGAAATTAGTTGAGGCTTTTCTAGCTCAGGAGGTTTATGAAAACAGTTCAATGCAACAGACAAGTTATTTGCTCGAAGCTGTGGCTAAGAAAAAAATTGATAAGCTATACAATACGTCCATGCGAAATGCTCAATTGACTACTGAACAACAACATTTGAAATCAGCGGATTACTACTATTATCAATATCTGATTGAAAGAAATTTTTATGAAATCAGTGATGTTGAAATGAAAAGAAGCGAGAAAAGTAATATTGAAAAAGTTATTAATTATTTGGATGAGTTTTACTTAGCGGAAAAACTAAAGTGGTATATAGCATCATTAACAAGAAAAATCTTAATTTCCCATGATTATAAATTACTCTTTATTGATGAAATTGTTGAACATATAAAAAAACATAGTTATACTCACAACTCTGCAATCTCAATTAATTATCAAATATTATTAACTAAAATTGAACCAGACAATGAAGATCATTATTATAAATTGATTGATTTATTGGAAAGAAATAGGACGAAATTTCCAATGGAAGAGCAACATAGTCTCTATAATTCAGCTCTAAACTATTGTATTCAAAAATTGAATCAAGGAGTGAATAAATTTGTAAAAGAATATCATGAATTATTTAAATTTATGTTGGATAAAGAGATTGCATTAGCATCTTCCAATAATAACGAATTATCCCCTTGGGATTTTAAAAATTCAATATTGCTGGCATTAAGATTAGGTGAATATGACTGGACCGAAAAATTTATTAAAAACTATAGAGATAAATTACCAGAAGATTTAAGAGAAAATGCTGTTTCTTATAATCTTGCATTAGTCTATTTTTATCAAAAAAAATATGACAAGGTAATAGAACAATTGAGAGAGGTCGAATATGAAGATTTGTCATATAATCTTGGATCCAAATCAATGCTTATAGCTATATTTTATGAGCAAGATGAATTTGAAGCATTATTATCTCTGGCTGATACCTTTAAAACATATCTGAACAGACATAAAGACATTAACGAAAAAATGAGAATAAACTATATTAATTATATCCAATTCGTTCGCAAATTGACTAAACTAATGCCCGGTGATTTGAAAGCAATTGAACAAATCAGGCAAGAAATCAAAGATGCCAAAGGTGTTGCTTCTGAAAAATGGCTACTCGAAAAACTCGCCGAATTAGAATAAAATGTACCCCCCTCAGTATCAAATACTTTGACAACCGTTTTTGACAATTCATCGAATATTTATCCTACGACCTCAAACTTCAACCCCGAAAAGCTTTGCAAGCGATCTATTAAACCCTCGCCAAAAATTGCAGACGGGGTATAAAAACCGCCTGCTTTGTTCGTTTTAGACACATCGAAAGCCAATGCCATCGCCGCTTGTGAAATCATTTTAGCGGTTGAGCCATATCCCGGGTCGCGGTCGCCAGATACTTTTACTTTGAGTTTTTGCCCGGAGTCAGTTGTTCCATAGACTTCATGCACAAAAAAGCCTTTGCGTTGGTCTTCTGGGCTGGGTCCCTCGCCGGGTTTCGGTAAAAAACGTTCAACTAATCCCCTAACGGGCGTAATGGCTGCACCCATCATAAACCCACCCAACGCCGAGGTGACTCCCAAAGCTGTTCCGTAGCCGGATAAGCCTCTACCGGTCAGCATGGCTTCGTTATAAGTGAAGTTTTTGTGGTATTGTAACAGCGCATTTGACCGCTGTACCACTTTTTCGTTAACACTCGCCATCACAAATGGGCACATCCAAGCTTTTGCATCTTCATCATAAGCGACCGACATTATGCTTTTTTGTTTAGGGCGCAAGTAGTCAACAGAGGGACAAATAGAGTAGGGGTTGACCAACACTTTGCGCAAATCAGCATCTTTGGATGCCTCTTTTACAATATTCATCATACTGGCAATGGTACCGCCCGAAACTCCTCCTTTTGCTTTTTTTACCCGCATTTTTACCGTTGAGCAATAGTTGCCAAAGCGTTCTTGAGCTTTTTGCTGCAAAAAATAAACACCCAAATCGGAGGGAATGGAATCATAACCGCAGCAATGAACGATGCGCGCCCCTGTTTTTTGAGCAAGACTTTCATAACGGTCTATCATCAACTTCACCCATTGCACCTCACCTGTCAAATCGCAATAATCTGTACCCATTTCCGCACAAGCTTTTACTAAAGTCTCCCCGTACAACGCATAAGGGCCCACAGTAGAAAGAACGACCTGCGTTTGAGAACAGAGGCTTTTGAGAGATTCTTCGGATTGGCTATCCGCTACCAAAATAGGTAATGTGGCGGCAGAATCACCCAATGAATCCCGTAAAATGGCAAGTTTGGCTTCTGATCTGCCGGCAATGGCCCATTTTAAGGAATCTCCAACTCCGTATTGTTCAAATAAATAATGAGTAATGAGTTGTCCCACAAAACTGGTAGCCCCAAATACAATAATTTGATGAGGTGGCAAAAGCGGAAGATGAGCAGTATTCGGTTGATTCATTCGTTATTATTTTTATGACAAGTTGATTAAAGTCTTTTTCAAATTAATTGGCAAATTCTGGCTAACTCTATTAAAGCTGTTGTGTCTTTTGAGCAGATTTTATCCAACAAATTCTGACGGTGATTATTGACCGTGTTGCGGCTGATGGCGAGCATTTCAGCAATGGTATCTGCCTCTTTTCCTTGAGCAATCAGTAGTAATACTTCTTTTTCTCTTTGGGAAATTATATCGGTTTGTTGTTCATTTTTAATGTCATCGTTTCTGTAAAGGATTGCTTTTTGATGCCTATCGCCATAAATAACCCGAAACCAATAACAATCGCCTTTCATCAAATGGGTGACATCTTGCATAGTAGAAATGACTCTTAACGGAATTTGATGATGGCTGCTTTTAATAAAATACTGTTGTATGACAATCCTAATTATGCCTTTTTGAACATGGTTAAATTTCAGCCCGCAACATGTACCTAATACATTGTTTTTTTCCTGCGGTTCAGAGATTTGGAACAAGGTTTCAAGTGCTTTTGAAGTGGTCAAAGGGAAGTCGGCATGTGAAGGATGTAAAGAATTAAACATGAGTTTTGAGCCTTGAGACAAGTATGCCTCTTTTGAAAAACCCATTATTTCCTGTACATTGTCAGTAATATATTCCGGCTTGAATGTATTATAATTGTAAATGGCAATGGTTGAGCGTGTTGTATCGGCAATATCCAATATCGGAAATTTTTTGAGAAAATCAGCATTCAAATCATCTAACTGGTGATTCTCATCAGATAAGGAGTCCCAAAGGGCTTTGGTTTGATTAAAAATTCTTTCTGCAGTTGAGTTTATTTTGTTTGTTATAGGCATATTATGAGATTATGTAGTGTTGTAATAGGATCCTCAAAATGGGATTTTTATCTCTCCATAAAAAACGCAAATGTAATATTTTAAATTTAACTAATTTTGAAAATTTCATGACATTGAGTCTATAATAGGTTTGTTAACTTGGCTAATTGAACCAAAGCTGTCGTGTCTTTGGCTCCCAGTTTATTCAACATATTTTGACGGTGGTTATTAATGGTCGTTTTACTAATGAATAATATTTTTGCGATTTCATCTGTTTCTTTTCCTTCTGCTATGTATTTCAATATTTCTTTTTCACGGTCTGACAAAATATCTTTGTTAGAGACTTCATTGGTATCACTTCTGTAAGACATATAGTACGTGCGTTCTGAACTGGAAAAAACACCTCGGAACCAAAAAAAATCATTTTTCATCAAATGGGTAATGTCCTGAAACATAGATAATGACCGAATAGGTTGATTTTTTGCGTTGATTTCAAAAACGTTATTTTTCCTTAGAAGACGAATAGTGCCTTTTCCACTATGGTGAAATTTAAATCCACAATCTAAAAACATAAAAGTAAGTATATCTTTTTCATTTTGAATATCCTCTAAGTAATCTTTGAGAGGAATATTATTTGCCAGCATAATTTGACTATGCTCAGGGTCAATCATGCTAAAAAATAGTTCAGTACCGCGCTCCTCATAAACTTCCGGTGTAATGCCAAAAACCTCTAAAGTATTAGAACTTGCATATTCTTTTTTAAAGTCCGCGAAGTTGAAAATAGAAAAATAAATCCGTTTATTTTCAGCAAACTTTAACAATGTGAGCTGCTCTAAAAAATTTTCAACATTCTGGGGATTAGATTCTTCTTTTTGAATGATATTACCCCAAAACGATTTTAGTTCAGATAATAAGTTATTTTGCATTGTAATAGAGTTTTATAAAATTAAGTATTATATTTATTCTGAAAATGATGTTTAACACTATTGGGGTATTAAGCGTTTTATATGACCTTTGTACATAAATTGAAATCATTAGCTGATTTTATGTTTATGTGTTAGATTGTCACATTAAATTTTCACTCTTATTATTAACAACCGAATAGATGATACGCAAAAACCAACTACCTTATTTAAATGAGTCAATTCACTCATACCAACCATCTGGCATCAATGACGGTGCTTACATTTGGGTTGTTACAAAAAAGCGTAAATAACCTAAAATGAAACTTACTTAACCAATACTATTTCCCCTTTTCTGAATGAAAATTCGAATACAAACTGCATTTTAAACTATGTGATATTGTTTAAGTTATGGCTTTTCTGAATTCGAATTTGTTGATTATAGAAAATCACCTATAATCAATAGTATCTAACATCATTTTGCAAATATAACCAATCTGAAATAATAGTCAAAAATTTATATTTCATATACTTGCAATTTTTAATCATTTCTCAAACAAATAAGCATACTTTATTTAACTTCACCAGGCAGCTTTCGGGCTGCCTCGTTTTTTTTCTTAAATAAAAAAGCTCGCAACCACATATGTCGTTGCGAGCGGCTCAAAAGTACAAAAACATTTTATCTATGGTAACAACACGCGGTCAATTACGTGTACGATGCCGTTGGTGGTTTGAACATCAGGGATAACCATATTGGCCGCCACTGAGTTGTTTTTACCTTTTACAGTCAAAACGCCGTTGTTGAAAGCACCAATTGTGAGAGCTGTGCCGCCCAATGGCGTGACAGAACCGGCGTTCATTTCTGAAGTGAACGTGCCATTATTGTTCACTACATGGTTCAAAAGCACTTGTTTGACGGTTTCTTTGGGCAATTTCCGAATATCAGCCGGCACATTGAGGGGTACGCCGAGTAATTTACCCAAATCTTTGAATGCTTGATCCGTCGGGGCAAACACCGTGAATGAAGGACTGCCCGCTGAGGCTGAAAGAGCACCCGCCAACTCTGCGTACAAAACAGCTTCTACTAAAAAGGATAATTCGGGTGCAATGAATACTTTAGCGTCTTTTAATGCCAAGGCGGATTGAACAATGTCAACCCCGGTTGCCAACAAAACTTTGTCAATGACATGAACCGTTCCATTAGAAGCGGAAACGTCCGTGGCTAAAATTTTTGACCCGTTGATGTATTTATCCCCCCCCCTCAGTATAAACCGTCTTTTTACTGTCAAAGCTGACATTGAGCTGCCTCCTGCGTTGATGGCACTCCCCATAAGGTTGCCGTTAGAGACATGATAGAGTAGGGTATTGGTTAAAAAAGGAACTTGTAATACGCCTAAATCATCTTCATTGTTCAAGCCCAAACGAGCAAAAGCATCGTTTGTGGGGGCAAAAACCGTATAATTACCGGATGCGTCATTCGGATTGTTATTAGATAAAACTACTGCCACACCACCTCTCACAGCTGCTCCTTCCAGCGTTGAAAAGTCAGGATTTGCCACTGCAATGGCGGCGATGGTGGGTATCTCGTTTTCGTAACTCTTGCTGCAACTAACAAGTGAGAACATACAAAGGGCTGCCGCAAACAATGCGGAATACATTTTTATATTTTTCATTTTACTGAATTTTTAATTGAAAAGTAAGCAATTTCTGTTTGTAAAAGCGATTATAAAGCTCGTGTGATTGTTGTTGAATTGAAACCTAAATTTTGTGTTAAAGGAATAATGTGAGTCCAAGATGTTGAATGAGTTCTTATCAAAAAGTGATTTAAAATGAGAAAATTGCGGCACCGTAAAAGCTGGTTGATTTGCCCAAATTGCGTCCATCAATATACATACTACCACCCGCTGACAAACCGAAACCGCCCATTACCGGCACAAAAGCATTCAGACCAATGCGGGTTGAATTAACTTTGGTGGAAGGAAAATACCCTTGAAAACCTTCCGCTAAAATATCAGTACCGCCCAACGAAACTTGATTGGCAATAAAAGCATCTATGTAATAGTTCGCCGCTATACCCACTTTGAATTCGCTGATAAAGGCATCCGGCACATCTTTGTTGCGCAAACTGTAACCCACCTGACCACTTGTGAAAAAACCAGAATTGTCTTTGTACATTCCGACGCCAATTGCCGTCAGGGTTGTCGCACGGTTGCCAATGGCCAAAATAGATTGTAACCCTTCATTTACTGTGTAATCACCCACCGGGGTTTTGATGCCTAAAGCTCCAACAAGACTCAATATTCCCGTTACCATTTTTTGATTGACGGGATTATATTTCAGAAAAGCTGAAACATCCTGAACGCCTTTGCGGGTATTCTCAAAATTGAGGTTTTTCAAAACTTGTTCGCTGGCTGAGCCTTTTGCTTGCACATACGGTAAATTTAACACCAAATTAAGTTTGTTGCTGATACCATAAGTACCATAAAAAGAAGCACTCTTAATCTCAACGCTGTTGAACACCGGTACTTTGTTAACTTTTTGGGGCACTAAATACACTTCATCGTAGTTCTCAATATTGTAAGAAAAAACGAGACTGCCATTGCCTTTGTTTTGCATAAAACCGCTGATTGGGCTTTGTGCCTGCAAAATTACCGCCACATTCAGTAGGATAATTGCCAATAATAATTTTAATGATTTCATGGATTTGATTTTATGAAAATTTATTTATTAATATTTTACAAATAAGAATTTTTTAATTTATATCTTTGCCATTACTTACGAGAATTATTACCTGCTTGGTTTTACGGATTTGAAAAAAAACTATTTTATAAAAATTCAAAACCCTGACTTTGGCATTATACCAAAATCAGGGCTGATACTGAGGGGGTGCATTTTGATAGCTGAACCCGGATTTATTTTTGCAAAAACAGTTTTTTCATGATTCTTTCATCATTTAATGGAATCAAATGAATAAAATAAGCCCCATTTAATAAATGTGAAATATCCAATTTGACGGGTATATCTGATGCTTCTTCAACATTTGCCGTTTCTATTGTTTGACCCAATTGATTAATAAAGCGCACTTCTACACTTTTTCCTTCAAAACGAGACAAATCAAATTTAATAAAATTCTCACCGGTCTGATATTGAATTAAAGCATCTTGCTTGAGTTTGTAATCAACTTTATTTACATCGGAGTATTGAAAACTACCATCACTCATAATGGCTTTAACACGGTAAGCACTTTCCCCAGCCGTAGGCTCGGAGTCGTAATAATGGAATGTCAAATCTTCTTGCTTGATTGATCCATCTACAATGTCCAAGCCTTGAAATTCGCCCGTGGCGTCCGTTTTTTGGATGACAAAATAATCAATATTGCTATCCATATTACTCACCCATTGCAAAAGCACGCCTTTTCTATCTTTTTTAGTTTCAAAAACTTTTATATTCTTATTAATAGAAAGTGTATTATCAGGATTATTAACGGTTATTTTGAAACGGCATTTTGTTTGATTGCCAGATAAGTCCGTAGCGGTATAAGTTACCGAAGTAGTGCCAATCGGGAAACAGGTATTGGGTTCATAGTCATAGTCAAGGTTTGATATATTGCAATTATCTGTAGCTGTGGGCATCTCCCACTGGATTTGTGCACATTCTGATTTCGTAGTCGTAGTAATATTCGTCGGGCAGTACAAAAAAATAAGCGACGCATTGTCATTGGCACAAGGAGCGATAACGGCTTCTGAATGTAAATCGCTTTGTGATACACCTTTTTCCGCAATATCAGCAATTGGGAGGGCTTGGTTAGCATATTTCTCCGCCGTTTTCTCCGCCGTTTTCTCCGCCGGGATGACAGTATGAGCTTTTAGAGACTTTTGATTTTTTGATGACTTTTGCGTCAGCGTTGATTTGTTCGCTTCCAAATCTGATTGCGGCACATTCGCTTGAACTGCCTGAGCAAAAGCGAGGTCAAAAGCATCGTTTTTTTTCGGGCTATTATTCTCCGCAAGATAGGAATTCTTTTCTTCCATATCTATCATTGGTTTCATCTCGCCGCGGGTTTCGATACCCCAAAAATTGGATTGTTGAATCACTAATGACGGTAAGAAAATACAACCGGTCAAAAATGTGAAAATAATTAAACCCGGATATCTGTGCAGTAAATAATTGAATACCATTGGATTAAATGAGTTTTGTTTTAAAAAGCTGTAAAATTTCTTTTACTGTGATATGTTGTAATGATTCAGTGTAAACAGTCGCCAAGCGAAAAAGGGGGGGAGAAAAATCTAAGGGAGTGAGGTTTTGGAATATACCCTAAAAAGAATAAAAATCAATTGCTTCTTTTTATGTATTGCATACAAAACTATGCCATACAGCTTAGAATGTCAATATTTTTTTTGGTTTATTTTGATATTACAAAATATAATTCTTTATAATTTTTAATAATTTATAAAAATTTT
>JANPGW010000333.1:0-6904 GCA_031424115.1 Saprospiraceae bacterium
AGACATTCGGCTCATACAACGTTTTGATGTGGTGTTAACAACTTACCAAACGGTTAGCCGCGACATTGATTTGTTGGAAAAAATAGAATGGGAATACGTCGTTTTAGACGAAAGCCAATACATTAAAAACAAAAACAGCGACACTTTCAAAGCCGTCAATCGCCTCAGAACGGCGCATAAAATTTCTCTGAGCGGTACACCGATTGAGAACTCATTGTCAGAGCTATGGGCTCAAATGCAATTCATTAACCCTAATGTTTTGGGGAGTTATGCTTTTTTTGATCGAAGTTTTATCAAACCCATCGAAAAAAATCAGGATGAAACCCAGAAAAATCAATTGCGCAACCTCATCAAACCGTATTTATTGCGCCGAACCAAAAATGAAGTCGCCCGCGATTTACCCGAACTGTCGAGACACATCGTTTATTCGGTCATGGGCGACGAGCAGAGAAAAATATATGAAAAGGAAAAATCAAGTATCCGCAATTTGTTATTGGGTGGCACGCAAATCTCTAAAAGTGCTTTTGAATACAACAATATCGTCATACAATCCTTGAACAGATTGCGTTTGTTGGCAATTCACCCCGCTTTGGTAATTGACAATTATCAAGGAGACAGTGCTAAATTCACGGACGTGATCGCCAAATGGGAAGAAACCCGATTAGCTGGGTACAAAATGCTGGTATTCAGTTTCTTTGTGAAAAACCTCAACTTGTATCGCACTTATTTCGACACCCATAGTCACCCCTATACCACTTTGACGGGAGCCGATTCGCTGGATGAGCGTGAGCAAGCTAAGGAGGATTTCAACACCCAAAAAAATATCCAAACCCTATTGATTTCGCTGAAAGCCGGTGGAACAGGTCTCAATCTAACGGCTGCCGATTATGTTTTTATCCTCGACCCGTGGTGGAATCCTGCCGCTGAGGAACAAGCCATCAGCCGTGCCCACCGGATAGGACAGACCAAACCGGTGGTGGCCTTAAAATTCATAACCAAAGACACTATCGAAGAAAAAATCCTACAGCTTCAACAACGTAAAAGTCAATTGGTGCAAGACATCATCGAGGAAGTGGCAGAAGTGCAGATGTCAAAAAATGAATTGGTGTTTTTGTTGGAGTGAGGAGGGTTATAATGAAGGGGATTAGTCAACTTGAGTTTAATGATGCTTTTTTTAAGAGCGGATTGTTTATTAAAAAAAAACCAAATGTATTTTACTGACAATATTGCATCCCAATATAATTTTCCCTTTATTTGTTTAAGTATAATATTGTTGAATTTCCAAAAAAACAAACAATCTAATGGAGGCACTGAATTGGGATATTTTACTTCACGAACTCGAAAGTGGCAAATGTATTCTCTGCGTAGGTCCAGATGTCTTTTCGCAATCGGAGGAAGACCGAATTGAAAAAAAGTTAGCCCAAAACTTGCGCTTGCAAAGCGATGCGCTCGGCATCCGCGTGTATGACGATGGCTGGTTTCATTACCTCAAAGACCATGATGAATTGGGGACGTGGTTCACCATCAGGAATTTTTATGAGCAGCAATTACCCAATACTACACAAAGCCTTTTTGCGGATATTGCCAGTTTACCCTTGCATTTAATCTTGAATTTTTCGCCCGATTACCGTCTTCGGGATGCCTTTAAAGCTGCCGGAAAGCCCCACGAATTTGCCTGTTTGTATAAGAATCCTGAAACGGATAAAAGCCGTTTGACTGAAATTGCTGAAGGAATACAAGATAAACCCTTAATTTTCAATATGTTGGGCGAAATTGAAGACAAAGATTCATTGGTGATGACCTTCGACGATTTTTTCAGCTATATGGCAGCCATTTTTGAATACAAACGCATGCCCCAACACGTCAAACTCAAAATCCAGAACGCCACGCATTTTATTTTTCTCGGTATGCCTTTGGACAAATGGTATTTTCACCTTTTTATGCGGGTCTTGAATATGCACCGCGCTCGGGGCAAAAGCAAGCGGTTTGCTGCTTCTTACACTGTGGATGTGGGCAATGCCACATTTTGCGAAGAGCAATATACACTTACTTTTGTGCAAGACAATATTTTGGCTTTTACGAGTTTACTGAAATTGAAATGGCAAGCCTATCAAACGGCAAAATCAGAGGTTGAAACCCTTACTGTTTACGACCAATGGCGCAATTTTGTAAAAACAGGCGAGGATACGGCTCTCCAAAAAGTGTTTAAGGATATCAAACCACATACAGCCAAAGACTCTTCTATTCAAAAAGCTCACCTTTTGTTGGAAATGCAATGGAATGGTTTTAGAGCTACGACTTTTGAAACTGAAATGTCTAAAAATGCCATGAAAACTCAGATTATTAAAGGCATTTTAGGTTTAATTGAGGAAATTGGACATTGGGAAAACAACTCGTAAAACGAACAGTATGGAAAAACTCAACTCAAGATATGTGGGTGCGCGTCCGTTTGAAACTGGACATCAACTTATTTTTCGCGGACGACAGGCTGATACCGATCAGGTGTTTTACCTTATTCAGTTGGAAAACCTTGTTGTTTTGTATGGCAAATCAGGTACGGGCAAATCCTCTTTGCTTAATGCTGGCGTGATGCCTAAGGTGAAAGACGAAACTGATTTTGAACCTATTCGTGTGCGGTTCAATGCTTATAAAGAGGGCAATGATTTTGTAGAACCGATTGAAACAACCCGCCTGTTTGTGCGGGGCAATATACCCACTTACGGTACTTTTTTAGATAGATTGATACCGAATGAAGCCACTTTATGGCACGATGTCAAGGAGCATTATATTCGGAATAAGGGCGAAATAGGCTTGCTTTTGGTGATTGACCAATTTGAGGAGTTGTTCACATATCCCATTGCGCACATCGTCGCTTTTCAAGAGCAATTGGCTGAAGCTTTGTACAAAACTGTACCTCAACGGTATTGGGATACTTTACAAAATCAATATGACGAGGGTAAACCACCCCTGAGTAGTAATGAACTCAACCTATTTCAAAGCAAACCCGCGCTCAAAGTGATATTGTCTATTCGCTCCGACCGCTTACATCTGCTTAATCGTTTAAATGAACAGTTGCCTACAATATTGAAAAACCTGTACGAACTCGAGGCTTTGAGCCTCGATATGGCGCGGAAAGCCATTGTGGAGCCAGCAGCAATGCTTCAAATGGACATTTTCGATACGCCACCTTTTTTGTATGATGAGGTAACATTAGACCATATTCTTGATTTTTTGAGCCATGACTGCAAAACCCAATCGGAAGCCAAAGGCAATATGCTTGTGCCCACGCGGCAGAAAATAGAAGCCACCCAACTCCAAATTATTTGCATTGCTATTGAAAAAAAGGTGAAAGCATTGAATCTCCAGATGGTGTCCGCTCAGGATGTCAGCAATATGGAAACCATCATAGAGCAATATTACGACAATCAAATACAAGACCTCCACCCTAACGAACAGCTCCCTGTGCGACGGCTGATTGAGGAGGGCTTGGTTTTTGAAGAAGAAGAACATCGCCTTAGCCTTTATGAAGGTCAGATTTTTAAAATCTATAAAATAAAAGCTGAAACGCTCCAAAAATTGGTGGATTCGCACCTACTGCGTGCCGAACCAAGTTTATCGGGTGGTTACACTTACGAACTAAGTCACGATACGCTTGTGGCGCCCGTTTTGAGAGCTAAATACATTCGGTTGGAAGCTGATCGCAAATTGGTAGAAGCGGAAGCTGCGCGTTTGCGAGAAGCGGAATTGGCGCAAGCAAAAGCGCAAGCAGATATTGAACGTAAAAGGCGGCAACGTGCAACAACTTTAGCTATAGTATCGGGTGTTTTGTTTTGTGTTTCTACTTTGGCAGGCATATATGCTTGGCAGCAAAGGAAAAAAGTACAAGATGCTAATATCCGTGTTGTTGATTCTTATTTTTTTGACATTAATAACTATATTTTAAAACTGGAATATGATAATGCTCTTCAACTATGCCAAAAGGCTTTGAATTTGAATGTGGAGAGCCAAAAGGATAGTTTACAAAACCTAATCCTTGAAATAGCTTATTTTTATACTGAAACCGATACAGCGGAAGCAGCCATCAAAACTCTGAATATAGTAAAGCAAACCGGTTTATCGACTAACTCCCCCAATGTTATCCTAAATCTACAATCCGAAATCCGAAATCTATGCACCCCTCATCATTTTACTTATTTAGAAGAGCGTTATTATCCTAAAATGATTGACGTAGAAGGTGGGACTTTTGACATGCAAGATGAAAATAAAATAAAATATAAAGTCCGCGTCAACGACTTCAAAATAGCACAAACAGAAACTACCTTTTTTCAATACAATCTTTTTGCAAAAGCTACCCGTCATCGGATTGATAATCCCACTTGGCAATTTGCAGGAGACAATCCTGCTGTGAATGTCAGTTGGTACGATGCCGTTTTTTATCTCAATTGGTTGAATGATAGACGTAATCTGAAAAAGGTATATGATTTAACCAAAGAAAGAGTTGAAAATTCTGTTTCTGTTTATGATGTCAAATTCGATTATACGCAAAAAGCTTACCGCTTGCCTACCGAAGCAGAATGGGAATATGCAGCGAGTGGGGGTAATAAAACGCAGGGATTTGAATACAGTGGGGATTTTTCTATAGCTAATGTGGCTTGGTACTCAAAAAATGGAGCAAACCGTACTCACAAAGTAGCAACCAAAAAAGCCAATGAATTGGGCTTATATGATATGTCAGGTAATGTGTGGGAATGGTGTACGGATTCATATTCTGAAAAATTCAATATTTCGCCAACCAAATATTGGATTAGCACCAATGTGACTGATTCTCGTTCGTTGCGGGGGGGGTCGTGGTACGATGATTCGGATAAATGCCTCATCTGGTCTCGGGACCGGGATGTTCCAAGGAATAATGACAATGAAGATGGTTTTCGGGTTTTGCTGGAAAAATAACCCTTTGCCCTTTTACTCTCTTACTCTTTGTTTTTTGACTTTTTTCTTTTGACGTTTCCCGACGAAGTCGGGACGAAATTTTTTTTTAAATCGAGAAAAAGTAAAAAAAGTGAACCTTTGGAGCAGTGGAGATACGAGAATAACGTTCGTTGCTGGGGGGCTCTTGGAACAATAACAACAACTATGGTTTTCGGGTTTTGCAGTACAGGAGTTTGCCGCACAAAGCAGGTATTTAGTGGCTTGCCGGAGTTCGATAGCTTGAAAGTCAACCTATCGGAGTGTGTGCTTGAATATTTTGTCCATCGTATGTCCCGCGCCGAAAAATCCCCTGCTCTGCTGAGCAGCGCAGAAGGAAGTCGGACGAAAATAAAAACCGCCTCGCCTCGCCGTGTTGGTAGTGCAATATCGAAGGCTCGTCGAGGCAATTTTTTAACGTATAGTATTTTTTTAAAACACATAGTTACATAGGACACATAGTTAGATGTAGAAAGCTATGTGTCCTATGTGACTATGTGTTTTAAAAAAAAGCAGTTGACAATGTTACCCCATAACATTCAACTGCCTTTTTTATGTTTATAGCTTTTGGCAACCCTGCTAAAAACTATGTTTTACCCTTTCTTACTTCGGCTCAAGGGAATTATAGTTACCGTTGATTAAGAAAACCCAAAGGAGGATAAATAAGATGATGAAGACAATGAAAAAGCCAAAGCATTTGCCTTTGCTGCCGTAATTAGTTTCGCCTTGTGCACTCATATTCGATATTTTTTATTAAATGAAATGGATGTTTAAAATTTTGATAATCAATATTTTACGAATTATATTTTTTGGCATTTTTCTTTTAGCCACGCTTTTTCGTCGTCATTCAGATACGGCGATAATTTTTGGTTCACCCGTTTGTGATAAGCATTGAACCAAGCTTTTTCTGAACGGGTCAAAAGGGATGTATCAATCAATGTGGTATCAATTGGGAACAAAGTGACCGTTTCGAACTTATAAAACTGAGCAAAATCCGTTTTTTCGGCTTCTACACACAGCACCAAGTTTTCAATGCGGATGCCATATTCACCCTCTTTATAAAATCCCGGCTCATTTGAGGTGAGCATACCGAGGGCATGAGGGGTTGTTCCACGCGCATTTAAGCCCGGCACAATGCCTTGTGGTGGCTCGTGGACATTCATAAAGAAACCGACACCATGACCTGTGCCGTGTCCGAAGTTCAAACCATATTGCCAAAGAGGCATCCGCGCCAAAATATCCATTTGTACCCCTTTCGTTCCGGCGGGAAATTTTAACATGGCTATTGCAATATGCCCTTTTAATACAAGGGTAAAATTTTGCTTTTGCTCGGCAGTGGGCGTGCTGAGGGCAATTGTTCGGGTAATATCTGTTGTGCCGTCAAGATATTGTCCGCCCGAATCCAAAAGTAAGATACCTTCGCGCTGAATCATGGCTGAGTTATCGGGCATCGGGTGATAATGGTTAATGGCACCGTTGCTTTGATAACCGATAATAGCCGAGAAACTTTCACCGTAATAATTGGGTTGGTCACTTCTGAATTGGGCTATCATGGACGCCGTTTCGTATTCACTCACCGAGCGTTGTGCCAAGGTCTCTTCCAACCATCTGAATGCTTTGACAAGTGCTACCCCATCTTTCACCATCACTTCACGGATGAATTTCATCTCCGTTTTGTTTTTCATAGCTTTCATCAGCACCGAAAAAGTTTCGGTTTCTACGACATTGGCTTTTTTAATGCTGTTGAACAGGTCAAAATTCAGATTGCCGGTATCAATCGCAATGCTTTGTTTTTCAGTCAGTTGCGACAAAAAATCGGCGATGGTATCGTAATTTTTTATGAAAATATTTTCCTGATTGAGTTGGGCTTTCAAATCATCGGGCACTTGAGACGGCTCGATAAAAAGGTAGCATTTATCTTTGGCAATGACCAAATAAG
>JANPGW010000334.1:0-2541 GCA_031424115.1 Saprospiraceae bacterium
CTTGCGAATCATCTTTTTTATGCCTATCATGCAGCTCATGGTTTTGCCTTTTGCGGCCGATTATGAAGTCAAAAATATCAATTTGAGTGTCGTCGATAATGATCATTCTACTTTTTCGCGCCGTTTGATTGATAAAATGACCGCCTCGGGCTATTTTAAATTGGTTGATTATGCGCCTTCTTACAAACAAGCTTTGAGAACAATTGAACACGATGACGCCGATTTAATTCTTGAAATCCCCCTTAATTTTGAAAAGACGCTGGTACGAGAAAATACCTCACAAGTGCTGCTTTCCGTGAATGCGGTGAATGGCGTCAAAGGCGGTTTGGCGGGTGCTTATGCCGCCAATATCATTCGCGATTTTAACAGCGCTATCCGGTTGGAATGGTTAAAAACGCCCAGTTTGAAAGCGGCAAACGCTATTGAGGTGATTCCCACGATTTGGTACAATCCCCATTTGAATTATAAAATTTACATGGTGCCGGGCATGTTGGTTGTATTGGTGACGATGGTGGCGGCTTTTTTATCCTCATTGAATATCGTTCGCGAAAAAGAGATTGGTACTATCGAGCAATTGAACGTGACGCCCATTTCCAAAGTGGATTTCGTATTAGGTAAATTGATTCCTTTTTGGATATTGGGTTTGATGGTTTTGGCAATTGGCTTGGGCGCAGCGCGTTTGGTTTTTAACATTATTCCATTGGGCAGTATCTTTTTGATATTTGGCTACGCGGCCATCTATTTATTAGCACTCTTGGGTTTCGGGCTGCTGATTTCCACGTTTGTGGATACGCAACAACAAGCCATGTTTATCTCTTTCTTTTTTATGATGGTCTTCATTTTATTGGGTGGTTTATACACGAATATTGATTCTATGCCCCCGTGGGCGCGTGAGGTCACTAAATTTAATCCCGTTTCGTATTTTATAGAAGTTATCCGCATGATTATCTTAAAAGGCAGTGGTTTTCAGGACATCAAAAACCAATTTTGGGCAATGTGCGGTTTTGCCGTTTTTTTTAACGCGTATGCGGTTTGGAATTATCGGAAACGGGCGTGAGGGGGCGATGAGTTTTTATTGGGTGCTGCGCATTATCGGTTTTTTAGCCACGAATTTACGAATTATACTAATTTAGGTGTTGACAATAGCCATAGTCAACATCTGAATTTTCGTAGTGGGTGCTTTGCACCATTGTTTTTTACCAGCTCGCGCAAGGTCTGTGACCTTGTGTGTCTATATATGGGTCTTTGACCCATAATAGTTGCATTGACTGCGGTCGAAGACCGCTCAATATTCACACAAGGTCATAAACCTTGCGCGAGCGAGTATAAATTGGGTACAGTGAGATGTAGGCGGTCGGTTGACCGCTTCTGGATATGTGTAAAGTCAGAGACTTCACACATCAGCCCCGTTCTTTTTGGGGAAAATGAAAGACTTACGATAACGGGTGCGACAAGTTTAGTTAGATTACCTTTACTACGACCAAAAAATATTTGAACAATGAAACTTAAGAACTTATTTCCTACTCTGTCTGCAATAATAATAGGTTTGGCGTTTTTTATATTATATAGTAGTATTAAAGAAGAGGGTAAAATATTGTCTGGGGGTAAATTAATAAAGGGTGTTGTTACTAAACTTCCAGCTACTTGTTTTGGTAATAATGATAGAATCAATGTTCAGTATTTGGATAAAATTTTTTATATTTTAATAAGCAATACTGATTGTAACACAAATAAGTATAGAGTTGGTGATACTGTTATATGCAGGTATTTAAATTCAGAGGCTATTTTAGTCAAATAGTAAGCATCAGCCACTTCGTTCAGTTAAGTGTTAGGTTTTGCAATATACCCGAGTGCTGTTGTGTTCATACAGAGACTGAACAAACATCCAAAGGCGGCAGGTTGACGAATTTTACTGATTTAGATGTTCACAATAGCCATAATCAACACCTAAATTGGTGAAATTTGTAAATTCGTGGCTAAAAAATATAATAAAGTGCGCAGCACTTAACCCAAATAATTTTCCTCAATTTTGTGGATTAAAATCCTCCCCTCTTAGTTGAAGTCCGACAGACTGTATAAAGCCCCGAACACCTTATTTCCAAACCACCGCCTGTCCCGCTTGCAAAGGATTTGTACCAATCAGTAGAAGGCTGCTTTCCGGAATGGTTAAATTAAAAGCCTCATTGCTGTAATTAACGGCGACAAAAAAACCATCCCGCCACTCAACATAGATGCCCTTGGGTAAATTGTCAATCTCAACCCCGGCCTTTTGATAAATGGAGCGTACAATCTCTCGCTCAAATTGACCGTCCTTACTTTCTACGCCGATATAAGTCACTGTACCTTTCCCCAATTTGCGGGTGATGGCTGCGGCTTTGCCACTGTAAAATTGGTCAGCGTAAGTGGCTAAAATGTCAGTACCTTGTTTAGGTGACAATACATCTGCCCATGTGTTCCAGTCATAAACGGCTGATTGGGTTTGAATTTTACCGATAACATCGGGAACGAGCATGTCAAAAAAATTCACGTTGGCACCAATCA
>JANPGW010000335.1:0-3588 GCA_031424115.1 Saprospiraceae bacterium
CCAAGTAGCCACTGCCGCACATGCACTATGAATGGGACGGTGGGTTAGATAAATAGGTCAAAATGGGGGTGAAAAATCCTTAAAAGACAGTTTTTATTGTGTAGTGTTTGGTTTTTATTAACATCTAAACACCAAACACTACAAACTAAAAACTCTCTTTTAAGGATATTTCACACCCTTTTTCACATATTTATCTAACCAACCGTCCATTTCATAGAGCATGTGCAGCAGTGACTCCTTGGCTGTGTAACCATGACTTTCATAAGGTAAAAGGACAAAACGCACCGTCGCACCCATACCTTTCAAGGCATTATAATACCGCTCACTTTGTAATGGAAAAGTGCCTGTATTATTATCCGCTTCACCATGCGTCAAAAGCAATGGGGTTTTCATTTTATCAGCATTCATAAACGGTGACATGGTGTTGTATACTGAGGGGGCCTGCCAATACGTGCGCTCTTCGGCTTGGAATCCGTTGGGCGTCAAAGTACGGTTGTACGCACCACTGCGGGCAATACCCGCTTTGAAAAGATTGCTATGCGTTAAAAGATTAGCCGTCATAAATGCCCCGTAAGAGTGCCCACCCACGCCCACGCGAGAGGAATCCACCACACCCAATTTCACACCTTCATCAATAGCCGCTTTGGCGCCTGCTACCAATTGCTCCACATAGGTATCATTCGGCTCTTTATCGCCCTCGCCCACGATGGGAATCGAGGCATTGTCCAAAATAGCATAACCCATCGTCACAAAAGCAGCCGCACCCCAATAGCTGATGCGATTGAACGTGTGCGGAGAACCCGAAATTTGGCTCGCCGCATCCTTACTTTTATATTCTGTTGGGTACGCCCAAAGGAAAGTAGGCAGTGGTCCATCAGATTTTTTATAGCCCACGGGCAAATACAGCGTAGCCGTAAGGTCAACGCCATCAGCTCGTTTATAGCGTAAAACCTGCTTTTGAACACCTTTAAGTTGCGGATAGGGATGCGGAAAAGCCGTTATTTGTGTCAATGGGTTTTCACCTTTTTTGGCGTACACATTTCTGATAAAATAATTGGGATTTTCCTCTTGCGATTCGCGAGTGGTCAAAATCAAGCCTTTTTCAGCATTAATCACACTAATAGGTCGCTCAAAATACGGTGCTTCCGAGCGCCACAACCGCTTGGTTTCCTTCGTTTTTAAATTCAAAACATCCACAAATGGACGGTCACCTTCAGCTGATGCACCCGTGCCCGTCATCATCACTTCATTGTTTTTATTAATGTCCAAGACATATCTACCATATTGATTTTTCGTTAATTCGGGATCGCCCGGGTCGCCATAACGGTCTTCCGATGAACGGTCGAATAAAACATACCCCTCAGTAGGATTGCTTGGATTCACGATCTGAGTCACTTCTTTGCGCTTCGCCCACCACCTTTCGCTGACCAAAGCCATTTTATCTGTGCCCCAAGTAATATTTGAAAACCTCAATTTTGAACTATAAAACACTTTAGGTTCATTAGTAAAAGGTGCATCCGAGGTGAAAACTTTATCTCTGATATCTACCTTTGTTTTAGGATTGCCACCATCCTGCGCTTCTACCCAAACCACGGTTGCCGCCACATCGTCGCGCCAATCGTAAGCACGCGGGTGAGGTGAGGTACCATCCCGCTCAAAAGTAGCGTTTTCATTCAAAGGATTGTCCACGAGCGTTTTAACTAAACTGCCATTGACATCATAAATATCCACTTTGCGTGGAAAGCTATTGAGCGTTACGAGATACGAAAAAGGGCGGTGCAAAGTCTGAATCATCACATATTTACCATCGGGAGAAGGGCGTGCAGAAAGAATTATGCCCGATGAACCTATATTTTTTGTTTCACCTTTTAAGCTCACTTTCACTATTTGGGCAGTGGTGTAATATTCAAAAAGCTTTTCATCACCTGGATTTTTTAATAAATCTTGATAGGTGGGTGCTTGCGCTTTTTTACCCAAATTCTCTTGAACTGTAGGTCCCACAGGTGTGCGGCTCAAAACTGGCGCATTGCCTCGGCTGCTTGGGATTGCTTTTACAAGCAGAGATTTGCTATCCGATAACCATGAAATAGGCGAGCCTGTGGTGGCATTAAGTGCCAAATCGCTTACTTTTGAAACGGTGGCGGTGGCTACATCAATGACGTACAATTCTATTTTATTCTCAGTGGTTTGAGTAAAAGCAATTTTTGTCTCATCGGGTGACCATGAAACGTTGCCATACTGAGGGGGTGTCGCATTAGGCAAATTTTTAACAGAAATATCTGTTTTTTCACCCAATTTTCTCAATTTAAAATTATTGAGATATTGCTGGCGGCTTGCCCCATTCGTAGCGGGATTCATGCGCAAACCTGCCAAACGCAGCTCAGGCTGCGATAATTCAGCAATAGTTGGCAAATCCGAACGCTCCATGATGAGCATCCATTTGCCTTTTGAATCCACACTCACGTTGGGCGTGACGGGAGCATTGACCAAATCCGCTAAAGGTTTTGGCGGTGTTTGGTACGTCATAGCATCTTGAGCTGATAGCCACATAGACAAAGTGTTGAGCGCTAAAAGCAAGGTTAATTTTATTCGATTCATTTTAGACTATAGTTTGATGAATAGGGTTGATACCTCGCAATTTTACTGAAAGGAATTATTATTTTATGTCTTTTCGGGATTTTTTAAATATTTTTTAGATAAAATGGCGAGTGGGTGGGTTGAAAGGATACATTCAAATAGTTGATATCTCTTTGCTGGTTCTATAAGCCGTACCTTTAAAGAGAGCAATTAAATCACCGTTTTCGTTGGTTGTTTTGACCTCATAAACACTTGTTTTGTTGCCTAAATGTATTTCTTTAGCCTCGACAAACAGGATTTCACCCGCTGATGCAGATTTGGTAAAGGTGATAGAAACATCTAAAGCTACGGCTAAACGCCCATGGGAATTGCACGCAAATGCAAAAGCAGAATCCGCCGCTGCGAAGATAGCCCCCCCATGAATCGTACCGAAACCATTGAGCATCTCCGGTTTGACGGTAAAATGCAAATGACACCCCCCCTCAGTAATGGCATCAATTTCGAGACCCAACCAATGGCTAAAAGCATCTTTGTTCAACATGGTTTTAAGGACTTCTTCAGGTTTTGTCATTTTACAAATATTTTGAAAAACTAAGATTTACATCTAAACACTCAAAACAAAACACTCAAAACGCATTAGTGGCATTTAAAATAATCAAAAGGTTCTAAACAATCCTTACAGCGATAGAGTGATTTACAAGCAGTGGATCCAAATTCGGACAATATTTCGGTATTTTCAGAATGGCAAAGTGGACATGGAATAGACTTTTTTTCGCCTTGATATTGAGGAGGGGCAATGCCGTATTCTTTCAATTTGCGCTTACCGGCTTCACTCATCCAATCGGTTGTCCAAGCCGGTTTCAGGACAGTAGTGATTTTGACATTTTTATAGCCATGAACTGCCAACTCGATTCGGATGTTCGTTTCAATCATATTCATCGCCGGGCAACCCGTATAAGTAGGCGTGATGACAACCTCAATGTCCTCGTCATGGATTAAAACATCTCTGAC
>JANPGW010000336.1:0-5272 GCA_031424115.1 Saprospiraceae bacterium
TTTTATCACTATTTTTGGTGAGGACTGATTCCATTGCCCCCTTTAATTTTGTCACTAATTCTGGTGACTTGGGTGACCGGATGGAAACAATTATTTTTCAATTATTTAAAAAAATGAAATCATGAGTTTAGAACTTATTCAGGCGACCCAAATTGGTAAGCAAAGAAACGATGGTAAAAACTACAAAGATTTTCATGACCAATTAGAAATACTCACTGGTCAATCTAAAAATGGCAAAGTATGCATATTCCTTAACGAATACTTAGACCCTCAGACTCAAAATAAACTTATGAGACTTGTTTTTGCTGCATTTGATGCTAATAATAATCCTGACACGACAGATGTTGTCGGTTTAGATTTACCGTGTCCGCCGTATTGTGGTGACGTCAATAAAACTAATTTGGTGGTAAGTACCTACCCATAATAAATTACTTTTGGGCAATGTCTAAAACGATTCCCATATTGGCTTTTTTGTTGTTCGTTGGACACTTCTGTCAAGCGCAGGGAAACGATTGGTATTTTCACCACCTCAATGTCCAGAATGGGCTATCTGAAGCCACCAATTATTATGTCTTAAAAGACAGTCGGGGTTTTGTTTGGCTTAGTTCTATCAGTGGGCTTAATCGGTTCGATGGTCGGCAAGTGCGGGTATATCAGCCCGAACTTGCCGATTCGAACTCTCTTTTTGGGCAAAATATACAAAGCCCTTTTTTTGAAGATGCTGAAAGCAATATTTGGTTCAGCACTTATGAAGGGATAAATTGTTACATCCGAAAAACGGACAACTTTAAGCACTTTAGCTTGAAAGATAGCCTTAATAATCTCGTTTTAGGGTATTATGTGGGTCATTTGGATGCGGAAGACAATCTTTGGTTACTCGTTGATGAGCAAACGGTTTATCTTTTTAATATTCGCTCCCATATTTTCAAACGCTTGCATGACGTCAGAAAAGGCATGCAGAGGCTTGTCATACAAACTTCACCAAACGTTAAACGCTCGTATGCCTATTCATGGAATACCGGACGAGATGGGTTACAAATCACGAATTATTTACCAAACGGTCAGTTGACGCAACAGATGTTGTACGATAAAGCTTCATCCTCCCCCCTCAGTATCAATGAAATTTTGGTCGAATCCGATACCGTCCTTTGGTTTACGACTCATAGAAAAGGACTTTTATCGTTTAATCCCAATAAATTAACGACACAAGCTACAGCGATAAATAATAGAGCACATTCGCTTAGCCCATGGTCGAAGAAATGTTTGATTATTGGAACAGAGCAAAATGGCATCCATGTTTTTGATAAAAACAAAAGAGCACTGATTCAAAATTTTCGTCATAACGTCACTATGCCGAATAGCCTGGGTTCTGACTTTATTGACAATATTTATGAAGATTCAGATGGTGGCGTTTGGGCTTATTTATACGCTAAAGGCATTGATTTTACAGTTCCGGCAAAATCAAAATTTTCAAGGCAGCTCCATTTTCCAACGGACTCGACTTTAACAAAACCAATGAGTGTAACAGCCGTCACTGTTGATGCCCAAGGTAACGTGTGGTGCGGCTCTAACGGTGCGGGTTTACAAATAATTTCACCCTCACTTAAGATAAAACAGGATATTTTAGCAAAACGGGTGATGTCCCGAAATGCCCTTTCTAATTGGACATATCAAATATTCAAGGACAGACAGCAGCGCCTATGGTTAATGCATTGGTCAAGCATCAGCTTATTTGATACGCCAAAAAGTCAGTTTAAAAAAATTGCGGATGCTGAATACTACTTTTTGTATGGTTTGGAAACCCATGAAGGCAAAATACTTTTAGCATCTCTTGACCACGGGATTTTCGAAGCCATCGAAAAGCCAAATGGCTCTTTTATTTTCGAAAAAATCACATCCATACCTAAAAACTACACCATTTTAGCCGAAGATAATGAAGGGTTACTTTGGTGCAGCAATACACTTGTTTTGCACGTTTTTGACCCTCATCTCAACTATCAACTTGTTCGAGAATTACCCATTTCGGGTTCTGTAACGGGTTTTTATTTTCCTAAAAATAAACCTATAGCATGGATAGCGACTAATAATGGATTAGTTGAAATTAACAAATCAAATAATTGGCAATCAACCGTTTATATCGAAAAAAATGGTTTGCCCAGTCGAACGATTAACGCTATGCTGAGTGATAAAAATGGCAATTTATGGTTGGGGACTACCAAAGGTTTAGCCAAATTTAGCCCCGCTTTAAAAACAGCCAAAGCTTATAATCTGACGGACGGTATTTCAGATTTGACATTCAATATGTATGCTGCCACGCAGACTGCGGATGGTACAATGTATTTTGGTACCAGCAATGGTATTACCGTTTTTCATCCCGATAAAATTACCCCCCTCAGTATCCCTGCCCGTCCGACTATTACAGAGATATTAATTAACGACCAAATAGCGAAAAAGCTTATTTGTAACACAACCGGTGCAACCAACGTGAGTGAAATCCAAAGCCTTGTTTTGCCTTATTCTGAAAATACCCTTTCTTTTAATTTTTCCGCCATGGAATACAGCGACCCCATGTCTTGTTCATTTCAATACAAAATGGTAGGGACGGATAACGAGTGGGTGAATGCCGGCACTTTACCTTTTGCACGGTATGCCAATCTTCAGGCAGGAAATTATAGTTTTTTAATCAAAGCGGCGAATTCCGATGGTGTTTGGAACGAAACACCGAGACTTTTACAAATCACGATTACGCCCCCTTTCTGGCGCACTTGGTGGTTCATCACGTTGAGCTTTTTAGCCCTTATCGCTTTAGTCGGCTACATCGTTTTTCTTCGCTTATCAAAAGTCATCGCCTTGCAAAAAATACGGCTAAACTTATACGAAAATCTACACGATGATATTGGCTCCCGTTTAACAGCCATTGTTTTGACCGTAGATGAAATGGTGCAAAAAGCCAGCGCTAAAGATGTCAAATTAGAACGCATTGGCTCTATTTCAAGAAATATTGTTGCCAATATGCGCCGTTTGGTGTGGGCAACCGCCCCTGAAAATGATGCTTTGAGTACCGTGGTGCAACAAATGCAAACGGATAGAAGGGTGCTATTGCCTTCCAGCGTGGATTTTAAAATCATTATGGATAAAACCCTTGAAAACATCAGCATTGGTGGCGATAAACGCTACCAATTGCTCTCTATTTTTAATGAAGCGTTGACTAATATTGCCAAGTATGCCGAAGCGACCTACGTTGAAACCCGAATTGAAATCCGTGATGACAAGCTCATTATGACTATACAAGACAATGGAAAAGGTTTTGACACCAACACACCAAGAGAAAACTCTGCCATGAGCTCAGGTCATGGCTTGCGGAATATGCACCGAAGAGCGAATCGTATCAAAGGCAATTTAGACATTTCATCAATACTCGGCAATGGCACAACCATACAACTCTCTTTTCCGATAAATGAAGATTCATTTTGGAAAAAAATCCGAGTATTATTTTCGCAATCTCACCAAAATAGGTGATAGCAGGTTTTATACTGAGGGGTATATTTGTTAGGTGTGTAGTGGGTCGTTTTTAGTTGTTAGAGAAAATAAGGTAACAATTGGTGAAATTCGTGTAATGTATTATTCGGTAACAATTAGTGGAATTAGTGATACAATTAGTGAAATTCGTGTAAAAACCTATGAAATTCGTGTAAAATCACAATCATGATAAAAAAAAGTAATAGCGTATGACGATAATGAAGAACTGCTCCATCGGTTTGCCGGCATATTTTACGCCCTTCGCCAAGAATTTCAATTGGAAGCTGTTTTCACCGATGCGAATAATGTCTTGGAACATTTGGGCAAATACAAACCCGATGTGGTGTTGATGGACATTCAAATGTTGACCGATGATGATGGGTTGGTGGCACTGTATCAAATCAAACAACACGCAAAAAACACCAAAGTGTTGATGCTGACCATGTTTGAAAACAACGACAATGTGTTGAATGCGATATGCTTGAGTGCCGATGGATATATGCTCAAATCCGAGTTTTCAACCGGGCAAATCCCACACGAAATCCTGCGCAAATCCCTCCGAGTTGTGTTTGAAGACGGTGCGTATCTGACCCCTGCCATTGCCAAAAAAATACTGCATCTCTTTGCCGACGAATCATTGACAGACAAAATAAAAAATGTAAGAGATAGATTTCAAGAAATCCTCACCAATCGTTCACCTCAAAAAAATGACAATATGACATACAAGCTTACGAAAACCCAGCTCACAGTCCTTCATAAAATAGTGGAAGGCAAAACGACCGAAGAAATTGCCTCAGAAATGGGCACCACTGATAATACGGTCAATACACATATCAAAGCCATTTTTCGAGAATTGGAGGTGCACTCCCGTGCCAAAGCCATCCGAAAGGCTTTTGAAGAGAAAATAATTGATATAAAATTTTAACTTTTAGAATTTTATTTCCGTTTCTCACCATTTTTGGTGATGCATTTATTCTGTTAATCCATTATATTTGTTAATAAAAGTAATATTTTCTGTTAACCCATTTTTTGATTGCATGACTACAAACATTCTGGATAAAGATATTGCCCTAACTTCCATTCCCTTGCTATATATGACGGTAAAAGTGCTCCGTTGATACATTCATCTTATTTTGCCTACAACTTGAAAAACATTATCAACCCCAAAAAACCGATTATTTTTTAATATTTGTTAACCCGCAAAAATTATTTTCAATTAACCTCTAAAAAATGTATCATGAAAAACTCATCTATTGGCGCATGTATTGCCCTAACCCTATTATCTTTTACCGCTTGTCAAAAAAGCACTGCTATTGAACCTGAAAAATCCCCCACAGCTGACCTTATGAAAGTCCTTATCTGCGGCGTTTATGATATTACTCCATATTCCGTTAAAATCAAGGCTCAAAGTAACACATCTCAGCCCTCTGAAGCAGGCGTTTGTTGGTCTGACGCCAATCCCGAACCGACGATTTATGATTTAAGAAAAGTTGAAAAATACACAGACAAAGTTTTTATAATAGATATAAACCACCTGAAACCAGAGACTACCTATTTTGTTCGGGCACTTATTATTTACCACTCCAAGCCCGTTTACAGCGATGTAATGATAATTAAAACTTTGAAAAAATCGGTTGATGCCATTCAAAAAGAACGCTGAAAATTTTGATTGTTGTTCACACACTCAGTTAGGGCGGGGTGTGTGAACAACCTATTTCCAAGAAAGGTATCTCATTTGATAACTCTTAAAAAA
>JANPGW010000337.1:0-5099 GCA_031424115.1 Saprospiraceae bacterium
ACCAACGCTATATGCACGATTATATGGGTTGCATTTTGTCACTCGACCGCAATATTGGACGTGTTTTGGATTATTTGGATAAAACGGGTTTGGCTGAAAATACCATTGTTATTTATGCTTCCGACCAAGGTTTTTACCTCGGTGAACATGGTTGGTTTGATAAGCGATTTATGTATGAGGAGTCGTTGCACATGCCTTTTATCATGCGTTATCCGAAGGTTGTAAAACCCAATTCGGTGGTCAATGATATGGTGGTAAATATTGATTTTGCGCCCACAATTCTCAACATCGCTGGTGTTAAAATTCCTTCTGATATGCAAGGGAAATCCATTTTACCCTTGGTCAGTCAAAGTAAAAAACCTACAAATTGGCGCAAATCCATGTATTATCACTATTACGAATACCCCGATGCGCATAGGGTCATGCCTCATTTTGGCATCAGAACTGAGCGGTACAAATTGATTCATTTTTATGGTACCAATGGCAGTTCATGGGAATTAATTGACTTAAAAAATGACCCAACTGAGGTTAAAAATGTCTATAACGACTTTAAAAACAAGGCTTTAATCAATCAATTGAAAAAAGAACTAAGGGGTTTGATGTTGCAATATCAAGATAAAGAAGCAGTAACTATTTTAGATAAATCAGAGAAACCGTGAGATGCAAACCGTATCACCGCTTCAAGCGCTGGAACGGATATCCCTTTAGTATTTTAAAACGAAAAACTATGAAAGATACCATAGCCATTGCTCGTATGGCTTCTGTTGATGCTTATCGAGGCTTTGTGATGCTCTTGATGATGGGTGAAGTTTTATCATTTGCAAAGGTCTCCAAAGCATTGCCCGATAGCGGATTTTGGAGCTTTTTAGCGTACCATCAAGACCATGTGGAGTGGGTCGGCTGCGCATTGCACGATATGATTCAGCCATCGTTTTCGTTTTTGGTGGGGGTGGCGTTGCCGTATTCCATGGCGAGTCGGTTGGCGAAAGGGGAATCCAATTCAAAAATGATTTTTCACGCTTTTAGGCGGTCGTTGATATTGATTTTATTGGGCATTTTTCTACGCTCTATGCACGCCCAACAGACCAATTTTACCTTTGAAGATACCTTAACGCAAATTGGTTTGGGCTATTTTTTCTTGTTTTTATTAGGTTTTACTAATTTAAAAACGCAGTTAATTGCGTTGGTAGTTTTATTGATTGGTTATTTTGCAGCCTTTGCGATGTACCCTTTACCCGATGCCAATTTTGATTATGCCAATACAGGCGTCACTTCCGATTGGGAGTATAATCTCACAGGTTTTTCGGCGCATTGGAATAAAAATACCAATTTTGCGTGGGATTTTGATAGATGGTTTTTGAATTTTTTTCCTCTTGAAAAACCGTTTTTGTTCAATGGTGGAGGTTATGCGACATTGAGTTTTATACCTACACTAGGTACTATGATTTTGGGTTTGATTGCGGGCAAAGAACTCAAAAGCGATTCGCAACCGATGGACAAGGTGAAAAAATTTGCTTTATATGGTGTTTCACTTATGGTTTTGAGTTTTTTAATCCACTTTTTAAATATATGCCCCATTGTAAAACGCATTTGGACACCTAATTGGACTCTGTTTAGTGGTGGCGGGTGCTTCCTGTTTTTAGTGTTTTTTTATTGGGCAATTGATGTTTTAAAAACCCAAAAATGGTATTTTATTTTGACCGTCATTGGTGCTAATTCAATAGCGGCTTATGTTATAGCGCACACCATTGATGGGTTTATCAGCAAATCGCTTTTTATACATTTGGGTCAGAATTACGCTGCGTTTTTAGGTGCTGCTTATGCTCCACTGATACACGGTTTTTGGGTGTTCTTTTTTGAATGGTTGATATTGTGGTGGATGTATCGCAAGCGGATTTTTATTAAAATTTAAGATAAAATGAAACGATTTTTAATAGTTTTTATACTGTTTCTACCTTTTTTAAACTCAGCGCAAACTGTAAAAAAGCAACCCAATATAGTCTATATCTATGCAGATGATTTGGGTTATGCCGAGTTGGGTTGTTATGGCCAGAAGAAAATTAAAACGCCGAATTTGGATAAAATGGCGAAGGAAGGAATGCGTTTTACACAGCATTATGCGAGTGCGCCGGTGTGTGCGCCTTCCCGTTGCATGCTCATGACGGGCAAGCACGGTGGGCATTCGTACATTAGGGGCAATTATGAATTGGGTGGTTTTGAAGACAATACTGAGGGGGGACAAATGCCGTTGCCGAATGATACATATACTTTGCCAAAAATGCTTAAAAAAGCAGGTTATACAACGGCACTTTGTGGTAAATGGGGGATGGGCATGAATGGTACTACGGGCTCTCCTTTGAACCAAGGATTTGATTATTATTACGGGTATTTAGACCAAAAACAGGCGCATAATCTCTACCCAACGCACCTTTGGGAGAATGATAAATGGGATACTTTGCGCAATTCTTATATATATGTGCATCGCCCAATTGATTCGTTAAAAGCCACTGATGCTGATTTTAATGCATTTAAAGGAAAGGATTATGCACCTGCTAAAATGACTGAAAAGGCTCTTAATTTTATTGAAAAAAATAAGGGAAAGCCGTTTTTTCTATATTTACCCTATACTATTCCGCACGTTTCATTGCAAGCACCCGACGAATGGGTTCAGAAATATATTGGTCAGTTCGATGAAAAACCTTATTACGGCCAAAAAGGATATGCCTCCACAAAATATCCCCTCAGTACCTACGCTGCGATGATTACTTTTTTGGATGCCCAAGTGGGGCTTGTTATGGATAAAATTAAGTCTTTGAGTTTAGATGAAAATACTATTTTTATGTTTTCAAGTGATAACGGAGTCACTTTTGACGTTGGTGGTGTTAACGCTGCCTTTTTCAATAGTACCGATGGGTTGCGTGGGCGCAAGCAAGATGTCTATGAAGGTGGTACTAGAGTACCTTTTATTGCTCGATGGAAAGGTGAAATTCCTGCTAATTCGGTGAGTGGCCATGTTTCAGTACAATATGATTTGATGGCAACTTTGGCTGAATTGACGGGTCAAAAAGTACAAAATACCGATGGTTTATCGTTTTTACAAGAGCTTTTAGGGAATAAAACGAAGCAGAAAAAACATGAGTTCCTCTTTTTTGAATTCCCTGAAAAAGGAGGTCAAGTGGCTATCAGAATGGGCGATTGGAAAGGCGTTCGGATTGATGTGCGTAAAAACCCACAAACAGTATGGCAGCTGTTTAATTTGCAAACAGATAGAAATGAAACGACTGATGTGGCGGCACAAAATCCCGAAATCATCAAGCAATTGGAGGTGATTCAAAAACGAGAACATCAAATGGCGCATATCAAGGAATGGGAATTTATTGCGCCCAAATTCAGTGTGAAAAATATTAATGAATAACAAATAAGACATTAGACGGTCTGAATATCTAGCGTCTAATATCTAAAAATCTAATTTCTAATCAAATGCAATCAAGAAGAAAATTCATCCGACTTTCAGCTTTTAGTTTACCTTTTTTAGGCACTTTAAAAAATGCTTTAAACGCTGCTCCTTCTCAACCTTTTACGGTGGGCAACAAACCGATTGTGGTATCTACATGGGACAGTGGATTGCCCGTTAACAAAGTGGCTTGGGAGGTATTGAAAAAAGGTGGACGTGCCCTAGATGCCGTAGAAGCCGGCGCCATTTCAATCGAAAATGATATTAGTTGTTGCGTGGGTTTGGGCGCAAATCCCGACCGAGATGGACATGTGACTTTGGATGCATGTATCATGGATGAAAAGGCAAATTGCGGTTCAGTCGCTTTTTTAGAAAACATCAAACACCCGATTTCGGTGGCTCGAAAGGTGATGGAAACTACGCCTCATGTAATGTTGGTAGGAGCGGGTGCATTGCAATTTGCACTCGAAAATGGTTTTAAAAAAGAACCCAATAAACTATCCCCCGATGCTGAGAAAGCTTATAAAAACTGGCTTAAAAAATCAGAATATAAGCCCGTTATGAATGTCGAATTGCAGCAGAATAAAAAGTCTAAAACTGCAACAAGTGGCAAGCAAACACTACCCCCTCAGTATTTGGAGAATGGTGACTTCAACCACGACACAATGGGCACAATTGCTTTGGATGCTTCGGGCAATCTTTCGGGCGCGTGTACCACGAGCGGTATGGGTTTTAAAATGCGGGGTCGTTTGGGTGATTCACCGATTATCGGTTCTGGTCTTTTCGTGGACAATGAAATTGGGGCTTGCGTGGCTACGGGGCAAGGCGAAGAGGTCATTCGAGTGGCGGGCGCTCATGTGGTTGTCGAGATGATGCGTATGGGCAAATCACCGATTGACGCCTGTAAAATCGCTTGCGAGCGTATTGTTAAAATTAATCCTGAAAAAGCTAAAAACTTCCAAGTCGGCTTTGTGGCTATCAATAAAGCGGGTGAATATGGTGCTTTTGGTATCAATAAAGGTTTTAATTATGCGGTGACTTTTGGCGATGATGGCGGTAAAGTGTATGATGCGGATTATTTATTAAAAGGTTAGATTTTTTTACAAAATCTTGATTTCCAATATTTTAATCAATAAAATCCTACTGATATATGGATAATGGTTTAATTCCTTTTGAAGAAAGACAAATTAGGAAAATATGGTATAACGAAGAATGGTACTTCTCCGTTGTGGATATTATCGAAGTTTTGACGGACAGCCCAAGCCCCAAAACATATTGGGCAAAACTCAAAACTAAGGAAAACAGAGACAGTGGTCAAACGTTCCCATTTACGGAACGTTTGAAATTGAATATACAAGATGGGCAACTTATTAAACGTCTGGAAGCTTACCCCCTCAGTATAAAAGCCTAATTTCCCATATTTTTAAGTTTTGACTATGAAAAAATATACCCTCATATTCCTCTTTTTTATTTTTAAAACAGCCATTTATGCCCAATACGAACCCAATTGGAGTAGCCTTGATAAACGCCAAACACCTGCTTGGTTCGAAGATGCTAAATTCGGGGTTTTTATCCATTGGGGCGTTTATTCGGTGCCGAGTTGGGCGACGAATTCCAATGCAGATGGTTTTGGAAGCGGCTATGC
>JANPGW010000338.1:0-5602 GCA_031424115.1 Saprospiraceae bacterium
TATTTCCCTAAGGCGTAAAACCAATTATCAATGGCACCCCGATATATCAAGACGCCGTTTTTATCAAAAAGGAACGCTTCAGGCGTGATGCGGGCATCAATTGTTTTTATCAGACTATTTTTTTTATCCCTGAAAGTCAAGATACTGAGGGGGTAGTTTTCGAGGTATTCTTTAACGTCAGATGTTTTATCCCATTTTGTGAAAACAGCCAAAAATTTTACTTCAGGATGCTGCTGTTGCATACCCCTCAGTATAGGCGCGTATTTTTGAGAGATGGGACATTCAGCGGATAGAAAAAGCAGAACAAAAGGTTGATTATTAATATTTTGAGCAAGGGTGCTTTTTTTATTATTTAAATCAACCAAATATTTTTTATGTAGGAAGTTACTTTTCTGTGCCAATAACAAAGCTGGCAAAATGAACCAAATGATAAATAGGAATTTGATTTTCATTTTCATTCAGCAAAATTACGAAAAGGAAAGAGAAAATCAAGTAGAAATGTTAGGTGTATAAAAACGAAAGCGCACTTTTTGAGGGTGCGCTTTCGGGAAATTAGAATAATTTATGACTATTTGATAGTAAACGCTATGTTGCAGTTAGCACCAACGAAGTCAGTACAAATAGCAGTCGTCCAAGAGTCAAATTTGCGACCATCAGCTGTGTATAACACCCATTTAATATTGAATTTATCACCAGCCAAAAAAGGTTTAGCTTCAGAACGACCGTTTCTTGAAAAGATATTAACGGGTCCTTTACCATCCCCAAAGTCGTATGTATTGGACTTATAGATATTGTAAATATCAGCTTGAGTCACTGTAAAATCAGTGAAAGCAAAGTTAGCAGCCGGTTGTGATACCACTTTCAAAAGCTTGGTATAGTCCACACCGGCAACACCACCATGACGCGCTGTTTTAGGATTGCCGTCTTTATCTTTGAATGGCTCATCGAAATAAACAACAAACTCTACTTTATTGACAGTATTGGCTTTGTCAATAGAAATCCAACGCCATTTAAAATTAACGGGCGCAGTAGCATCCGCTAAAGAGAAATTAGTAGGTGCTTTTAGTTCACCATATCCATGGACAGCCGTCTCGAATGGTACATTCGGGTCAACTGTAGTCTCTCGACAAGAAAGAGTTGTCAGAGCTATAAGAGTGACGAAAAATAAATATTTTGCTATTTTCATAATACGCAATTGAATTAAATTTAATAAATAAATTTGATCAATCTTTTATTGTTGTTAGAGAAAACTTTTAAAATCGTTTCCTCTGTTGTCAATAACAGATTATTTATCCCAGAAAATAGGTGCTTTATCAAATGCAACATCTTTATACGCTGCGGCATTCGGGTTAAGAGTCAACTCAGTCTGAGTATATGGCAAACGCAATGGATAACCACGGAAAGGCTTGATAATATGCTCTTGGATTGTAGTCGGCAAGCCTGTTCTACGGAAAGCATTATAGAAATCAAATCCATTACCATAACTACTGAACCACAATTGCTTCAAAGCCACTGCTAATTTAGCATCCGGAGTAGCAGCATCGTTGAAACGACCTAACCAAAGGTTAACATATTTATCAATATCTGCCTGAGCAGGTTTTACTGCGTTAGGGTCAGTAGCAACACCAAAGTCAACAACTTTTTTGATATGACCTTCAATAGCATTTTTCAATATGGCAGCTGCATCACCTGTGTAACCCAATTTAAGTATAGCTTCAATTTTGTAATAATCAATGTTAACTGAAGTCAAAGCAGGGAATATACCACCGCCCGGAGCGGCATTTGCAGCCGGAAGTGATGGCGTTGCAACATCATAGAAACCACCACAAGGGTAAACACCCGGCAATAAACGAAGAGAACCATCAGCAGGAATACCTGTATTGTCCCCTCTATCTCTACCGAATAAACCTGCCATGAATTTTTTGTCGGCATCACCATAAGTCTTACCTTTATCGGTATAAAGGCGCTTAATCACACTTTCACTTGTCACTAAATACCCATATACACATCCTGAGCTGCGACCACAAGGAATAGTACCCGCATCAGCCGGGTCAGCCGGGTTAAGGATAGCCGTTGTTTGACGACGGAAGTAAAATTTGAAACGAGGGTCTTCATCGTCCAACATTTCTACAATCGGTTGGTGACAGATGTATGTATAGGCGAACTCACCTCCGCTATATGCACCATTATACCAAGGGTGACGGATAGACGTAGGGTCTTTACTATATTTGAATACAAAGTCATCAGAAGCAGTAATTACGCTACCACCATCTAAAATAGCTTTTATTTTAGTAGCAGCATCCGGAATTGCCAAACGAGCTGAAATCAACATCTTCAACTTAAGTGAATTAGCAAACTTCGTCCATTTAGCCGCACTACCTGCGTACATAAGGTCTCCTTTTATTGTAGCCGGATTAGGTTTTTTGAAATTGTCAATGGCTTGGTCTAATAAAGCGAGACAAGCATTGTACACATCTACGTCTTTATCAAATTTGGGTGTGATGTTCTTCTCTGAAAGGTCGCCTTTGCCGGCGTCAGTGAAAGGTACATCTCCCCAAAGATCCACCATAGTTGAATACGTATAAGCCTTCATACACTGAGCTATGGCTAAGTAGTGAGGGCTTGTCTGAGATACGGAAATTAAGCCTTCAAGATCTTTAAGTGGACCGGTATATAAGCCATTCCAAGTACCACTGTATGAGTTAGAAGTCAAGCCGAACAGAGACAAACCTTGAGTGCCCATGAAACCATTAAATGTTTCTAAATCACCTTCAAGTCCTGCAAATGTTGATAACACACTTGTTTGAATCTGTGTTAAAAGCAAATCAGGTGCTGCTGTTGAAGGGGAGTTTGGGTTTTTATTTATATCTAAGTCAAAAAAAGAACAACCTGACATGAACACTACGGTCAGTAGCACTGTCAAAATGGACTTTAATTTAAACACGTTCTTCATATTTTTTATAGTTTAATATTTATGAAAAATAAAACAAACCATCTGCACAACCTGAATTAGAATGTTGCGTAGAGGTTTACACCAAAACGACGAGTCGTCGGCGTAGCTCCTAAATCAACACCAATAACATTTGAAGCAGCCCCATAAGGTAAAACTTCCGGGTCAAGGTTCAAATCTTTTAGCATATGTGGCACTTTGAACCAAAGGTTACGACCACTTACTGAAAGGCGAAGTGAGCCAATTGGTGATTTTTTCAAGAACTTTTTAGGCAGTTCATAACCAACCACGATTTCTCTCAAACGGAATGTTGTTCCGTCATAAACGCTTACTTCTTCAGCACCATAAGCACCGAAACCATCCGAGAAGTGCGTATCAAATGCGTTAGCACCCGTGGTGTTTTTGATATTGTTTCCTTTTTCATCTTTTATAGCCTCATAAGTAGAAGGATCACCATAAACGCCTGGTACAACCCGTAGAGCTTCTCGATTATCTTGGAAAGCCAATTGACCACGCAAGATAAGTGACGCAGCAGTGATAGAGAAAATATCACCCCCTTGTTTCCAATCAAATAAAGTTGTCAAGCTAAAACCTTTGAACGAGAATGTATTGACCCAACCTAAATTGAAATCAGGGTAAGGATTACCAATAATTTCGTCAGTTGAAAGTGTGAATGGCATACCCGTAGATTTATTAATCAAAAGCGGGCTTGTTTTATCATTATTGTCAACGCGAGCGTTTTTACTACCAAACAATTGACCTAATGGCAATCCTGTTCTGTGAATAACTTTAATAGCACCTTGATCAACCACAATTTCGCCACCGGCACCCGCATCAACCACTAAAGAGCGGTTTCTGGTAAAGTTGACATTGGTCTCCCAGTTCAAACCATTCGTAGATTTTAGAGGAACGAGAGTAAAGCCCAATTCAATACCTTTATTTTGAATTTCACCGGCATTCACGATTTGTACATCAAAGCCACTTGACCTTGGCACTTCTGATCTGGTGATTTGGTTAGTTGAATTACGCTTATACCAAGTGAAATCAACCCCAATTCTTTTTTGGAAAAAACGCAAATCAGTACCAAATTCAATCTCAGTTGTTAACTCATTCACCAATCCTGCATTGCCTAATGTATTGCCCAATGTAGCACGGTTTACGTTAGTACCTGTAGCAGTAACAAAAGGATTTAAGAAAGCATAGGTAGTGGATGTTTGATAAGGGCTTGCCTCATTACCTACTTGCGTCCAAGAGCCACGTAATTTTGCGAAGCTCACAAAATCTGGTAATTTAATAGCATCACTGGCGACAAATGATAAACTTACACCCGGATAGAAATAACTGTTCTTAGATCCCTTATAATCCAATGGATTGACAAGCGTTGAAGTAAAGTCATTGCGAGCGGTCAAACCTAAATATAAATAATTTTTATATCCAAATGTTGCATCAGCATATACTGCATACAAACGTTGCTTAGTTTTATAATCCGAAGCAAATTTTGTAGTAGCGGCTGTTAAGTTGTCAATACTTGTAGTAAATAAGTTATTACCATTGATGAACTGACTGATGCTTGAACGCTCATTTTGATTTAAACCCACAATCACTCTTAAATCGAGGTCTTGAGCTATTTTCGGCGTTAATGAAGCAAAGTAGTTAAAGTCCATCTCTGTATTGGTGTAAGCATTCTGGAAAATACCACCAGTATTAAAAGGGGCATTTGTAGTTGGACGTTGATAGAACTTTTGATTATCCGTATAGTTATTAACACCTCCTTTGGCTGTTAAGCTCAACCAAGATGTCACATCATAATTCAAAGTCAACGATCCAAACCCTCTGTTAACATCACTTGAATATTTATTGTTTTTAACCAACCATCTTGGATTTTCCAAATTACGATAGAATACATTGTCTCCAGTAACCGGATTCTCAAAAGGGAAATTCATCAAGTCAAAATTCCGCGGCAAATAGAATAAACGAGAAAAAATAGACGTTTCAGAAGAGCCATAATAATCTGTATAAGCAGAAGGTGCAACCGGTGGCGCTTTTTGTCCTGTATTAACATAGTTCACGTTACCGGAAATAGTAAGTCCATTGGCTAATTTAGCATTACCGCCAATGCTCAATGAAGTACGGCTTGATGTCATGTTTTCAACGATACCCCTGTTGTCCATTCTTGAAATAGTAGCTGATAAGCCGGCGTTTTCGCCACCACCATTGAAAGTCAATGAGTTTTCAGCCAATAATCCTTTTTGAAAGAATTGATTCAAGAAATCATAAGATTTAAGTGGAATAGCTTTCGCCCTTTTTGATCCGGGTTTGTTTGGATCATCTTCCATCAACTCCGGGAATACCGATTGGAAACGAGCAGCCGTAAAAGCCACACCTGTTATGGGGTGAGGAATCATGCCTTCAGGATACCCCGCAGCGTAAGTTTTTGAATAGCGAGCTTCACCATTATAATACTGTTGATTAATGGCATCTACATTTTCAGGGAAAGGAGCTCCCCAGTTGCCGATGAAACCACCATTGTAGTTCTGGCTTGAACCTTGAGCATATTTGTTTTGATAGTTCGGCAAGTTAGAAATCTCTTCAGAAGCAAAAGAAGAGTTGTATGAAACTTCCATACCTTTTCTGCTTTTCTTACCTGTTTTT
>JANPGW010000339.1:0-17619 GCA_031424115.1 Saprospiraceae bacterium
CGACCCAAACCCACGGCAGCAGCCCCCAAAGCTAAGGCTTTGAACACGTCTGCGCCACTTCGGATGCCCGAATCAATCATAACCGGAATTTTCTTTTTGACGGCTTTCACCACTGCGGGCAAAGCCTCAATACTCGAGATGGAGCCATCTACTTGACGACCGCCGTGGTTGGAGACAATGATGCCATTCATGCCATATTTAACTGCCAATGCAGCATCGTCTTCGTGCAAAATACCTTTTAAAAAGATGGGTAATGAGGTATGTTCTCTTAGAAAAGCCAAATCATCCCAAGTGGTTGAAGGATTGGTATAAATTTGAGTGAATAACCGAACGGCAGTGAATTGCATCAGTTTTTTAAATTCGGGTGAGTCGGGCGCATAGCTACCGGCATTGCTTTTTTCCATTTCAGCAGCCACCAATTTTTTAAAAACCGGGTCGGATGTGTATTGCCCAATGCCTTTGCCTTGCAAAAAAGGAAGATAAGCAATGTCCAAATCCTTAGTTCGCCACCCAAGAATAGTCGTATCCAGCGTCAGAACAATGCCTTTTGCCCCGCAGGCTTCCGCTCTTTTGACAAAACTTGCTACCAAATCCCTCGACCTCGACCAATACAATTGGAAATAAAAAGGCGTAGAACCCATATTTTTAGCGCATTCTTCCATCGGGAAAGAAGACTGATTCGAGAAAATGTAGGGAATGCCCGTCGGAGCCGCGCCGCGCGCAATGGCAACATCGGCTTCGGGGTGCACCATTTCAGCAACCCCAATGGGGCAGAGAAAAAAAGGTGCGGCGAATTCGACATCTAAAATTTGGGTCGTCGTATCTCTTTTTTCCACGTTTTTGAGCATTCGGGGCACTATTCGGTATTTATCAAACCCGCGCCGATTATTATCCATCGTTTTTTGCAAACCGGCTCCGTAGGCTATGTAAGAGAGTGCTTCAGCATCCATTTTTTCTAACGCCTGTTGCTCCAATTTTTTCCAATCGGGTGAAACCAAAGGCAGTTGCCCTTGCACACCATTGAGATAAGTTTTGACTTGATAGTCTATCGCGCTAAATTTTTCCATATACATAAAAAGCTTAATGATTATTCAACTTTACTGCTTGGCGTTCTCATTTTTGTGGGCTAATTTCTGCTTTATTCCTCATACATGTTGGGGATTTCTCTTTGAATTTTTTGCAATAAAGGCTGAAATTGAAACAAACCCGCAATAGAAAAGCCAATTTCCGACCGTACTTTTAACGCCGTTTCACGGTCAATTTTGATGGTGGGCAAACCCGTTGCATCCGCCAGCAATTGCGCTTGACAACTGCGTTCCATGGTGATAAACCACCAAACAGCTTCTTCAACACTTTGCCCGACGGTGATTAACCCGTGGTTTTGCAATATGGCAGCTTTGTTTTTACCGACTGCTTTGGCAATTCTTTCCCCTTCTTCAGTATCATTGGCAACGCCGCCATAATCGGAATACAGGCCATGGTCTTCAAAAAAAGCACAGGCATCTTGCGTGATAGGGTCTAAAAATTTGCCCAAACAGGAGAAGGCTTTGCCATGGACGGAATGCGCATGTGCCGCCGCCACGACATCAGGACGCGCCAGATGGACTTGCGAATGGATGGCAAAAGCTGCCCGATTGACTGAATATTTGCCTTCAACAACTTCCCCTTTGTGGTTGCAAAGAATCAAATCCGACATTTTGATGCTGCCAAAATCAACCCCGAAACCATTGACCCAAAAATGGTCAGTGCGCTCAGGATCCCGCGCAGTAATATGCCCCGCAACGCCTTCGTTGAAACCGAATTTATCGAAAAGGCGAAAAGCTGCAACAAGCATTTTTTTGCGGTGTTCCCGAGCGTCAGCGGGTGAATTGAAAATCAATCTGGCGGGAATGCCTTTGGGCAGTTCTAATCCGGGCGGAATTTGCGATACATCCATAATTTACTGGTTATATTTGATTTTTTATGTTTTTTTTTCGAGGTAGGTGTCTGACGCTTTTGAAGGGTCAGACACCTGTGCGACTATTTTTCAAGGTGTCAGACGCTTCAAAAGCGTCAGACACTTGTTCGACTATTTTTCAAGGTGTCAGACGCTCCAAAAGCGTCAGACACCTTGTACTCGAAAGACCCCAAAAAAATTTACGACCTTTTTACCCCCCTCAGTATAACGAGTAAATTTAATGGATTTTCTGAAATTTTAATCCTTTTTCATTCCCAAATGCGAATTATCGCAAAAAGGCCCTTTTTCACAGAGTTTGCACTGGCACAATTTATATTCTCGCTCTTTTTTGATCGTGAATTTCATCGGTTGGAATTTCGTGCCGTGGTGGGAACCATCACAAAAAGGTTGATTTTTACTGAAACCGCATTGGCAATAGAGATAATCGCCTTCTTTCAAAGTTAAAACTGCCGGTTCATTGACGGTCGTTTTTTCAAATTTAAAACCCTTTGCAATCTCCGATTGTGGCTTATCGGATGTTACGAGCGGATAAAAAGTATGTGATGCCCACGAATCTTGAGGGTCATGGGGTAAGCCATATTCGGTAGGAAAATCATGCACGAATTTGGCGGTGCCGAGCAGTTGATCCCAAAACGAGAACATGTTACCAAAATTGCCGTTCGGATTGCCAATATCGTCTATTTTTGAAACGGCATGGTGGGCATGATGAAAAGCGGGCGTGATGAAAATGCGTTCCAACACTTTAATAATCGGCGTCAAGGCTTTATTTTTATAAAAAAACGAGTCCCAAGTCGCCAAACTATGCGAACTGATGACAATGATTTGCTTCAAAATAATGCCTATTGCAACAGGAATACCGCCGCCTAAAAAGGTATAAAACCCTAACCACCAAATATTAGGCATCAACATATAAAAATAAATAGATTCCCGATAGGACACCAAAAGCCCCATTTCGGTGGCGGCGTGGTGCGCCCGATGCCATTTCCAAAGCCATTTGTATTCATGTGAAGAGCGATGATACCAATATTGCAGAACATCATCAATCAACATAAATATGATTAAACTCAGCCAAAAAGGTAAACCGCTCAATACGCCTTCTTGATTAGGTACCAGAAGTTTCAGCAATTGAAAGGCTAAAAACATGATGATAGGCTTTGTAATCGCCATTAAAAAAATGGTATTTACCACTTCTATCATGACATCGTCTTTGGTTCTTTTTGAGTGGGATAAATAGCCAAAAATGGCTTCGATAAGCCCGAATAAAATTAAAATACCGAAAACGAATAGCATATTGTTTTCGGCAACAAAATGGATAATATTGTTCATTGCCAATAAGTTGATTTGGTTGATGTAAATGATTTTGCGATGAAAGAGATACTTCCATCGCAAAAATACTTTGTGAAATTCGCTGAATTATTAACAAAAGATAATAATGCGGAAATTGAATGCAGAACAAATAATTTGGCTCTTTCGTGAGAGTTAAAAGATTAAAAGGTGTCAGACGCTTTCAAAGCGTCTGACACCTAAGCGAAAAGAGGCCAGCGGACTCATACGTTTGTAGAATATTTGAGGCTCTACCGTTGAGGATTTTCCTTCATTCTCTTAATGATTCTGGAAAAGGAAACCGGCGTTATACCCAAAAAATTGGCAATGTGTTTATTAAAAGCACTTTGGAACAGTTGGGGGTGTTTGTCCAATAACTCCTTGTACCGTTCTTCGGGCGTGAGGTCAATCAAGGATTCTATCCGACCCAAAACTTTGATAATCGTCTCTTTTAAAGCACGGATATAGAGGTCGAATATAGCGGGGTTCTTTTTGGCAAGGTCTTCAATATCAGCCAAATTAAAAACCAACAATTCACACGTCAAAATGGCTTCAAAAGAGTATTTGGTGGGTGAATTATCAAAAAACCATTCCGGTAGGCTTATGAAATTGCCTTCCACCCGGAGCATGATATTTTTTTCGACGCCATTTTTATTGATAAAATATCCCCGCGTCACGCCGGATAGCACCAAAGCCGCTTTTCTGGAGGAGCTACCCGCCTGAAAAATGGTTTCTTTATTTTTAAAACTTTTAAACTGGCAGATGTAAAGGAATTCGTCAATATCAGAAGCTCTCAAAAAGGGAAACATTTTTGACAGCTTTGAGTGGAGAGTTGGCATATCACTATCTGGGTGGATTTTACTCGATTTGATGATGCTATTGGTTTTTTAATAATGAGAAACAGATATTTTTAAAATCAGAATCAATCAACCTTGGGTTAGGGGCTAAGTAGTTACAAATAATGCTGATAAGAACAGGTTTTTTCATTGGAAATATGGCTTGTTTTGAACCCTAAAATATTTCACTGTCCAATATAGACAATATAATGAATAGGCTATCAAAACATCCAATCCGACAGGCTTATTCAACATGCTACTAAAAACAATCAAAGTAGGAGCTGTTATGATAATCCTAACGATTTCAGAAGCAAAAAGCCACCGTTTTGACTCCAAAATGCCACTCCAATTGATAATTAAGTGCCAAAGTAAAATACTGCCCACGATGCGTTCCGTTGTGTTCCAAGTGGTATTTGGGCTGATAATGAGCATCATCAAATTCACCCCAAAAATGGCACTCAAAATCAAATACGTTTTTGAATGGGGCAGAGATTGAACTGTTAAACGCTGTTGGTTTTGAACGGTGATTTCAACCAATGGCGGTTTGGGTGGTAAATTGGTCGGTCGCCATCCCAATGGCATAAACCAAATGCGAATTTTATCCCACCAATTATCCGCTGCTACGGCGTCTTTCCACAACAAATAATAATAGTGAAAATTAATAGCAATGGGATTCCAAGTCTGTGGATGACTGTACATGCCGTATATGACTTTGTCAGTTTCTTCTTCATAAGTGCCGAAAAGTCTATCCCAAATAATGAGAAATTCGCCGTAGTTTTTATCCAAATATTTGAAATTTACGCCGTGGTGTACACGGTGGTGCGAAGGGGTAGTGAAAATATACTCAATCCATCGCCAAAGTTTGGGGATAAATTCGGTATGGTGTAAAAAAGAAATGAATAGGTGAATGGCGGTCATCATATAAATATCGAAAGGTGAGAACCCAATGATAGTGAGGGGCCAGAAGAACATAAAAGAAAACAAACGTTGGGTGACACTTGCCCTGAGGGCTACAAAAAAGTTCATTTCTTCGGCGCTGTGATGCGGCGAATGGGCAGCCCACATGATATTGATTTCATGCCCCCACCGATGAACCCAATAGAAAATAAAATCAATTCCCAACAAAAGCAACATGAAATTGTACCATGTCATCGGGATATTATCAATCAAGCGATAATTATCCCATAAATAGCCATAAATCACATAAACACCGGCCGCAACCAACACATTCACGGTTTGGTTGCCCAAGGCGGTGCCGAAATTGGCTATGGCTTCGGAGAAAGAAATATAATTTCTTTTGTATAATAAGCACAACCCTATTTCTATCAGTATAAAAAATAGCGCAATAGGGGTCAAAAAGGAGTAAATGTTTTGAGTGGAGAATAAAAAAATATACATGATAGAAAATTTATAATGGATGGTTTTTTCATTAAAATTAGTCATATTTTTAACAATATCAAAATATTACTGGGCATCATGCTTTTTTAAAAAATAACTTTCATAATTTTACTATTCATGCGAATATTGGATTAAATAGCCCCGAATGGGGTGGAATACGCTCAACGACGGGTGTAAGCCCGTCGAAAAAAATGACTGTCAAAATGTCTCAGCCCTGAAAGGGCGTAATAATATCTCGCCCTTTCAGGGCTGAGACGAGCCGATGGCTTCTTATAACGACGGGCGTAAGCCCGTCGTTAGGATATTTCGCCCCATTCGGGGCTGTCTAACCCAATATTCGCATTAAATACTTTTTCTTTATAGGCTTCATTGATGCCGATGCCGTTGTCTTGAAAGCTAAAAAGATAATAATTGTCAAACTCTTTCACCGAAATAAAAATAACTGTCTCAACATCCTTTCGTCTGAATTTGATAGAATTGGCAATCAAGTTTTGAAATAATTGAACCATCTCAGATTGAGACGCCATTGCTTTGGGCAATCGTTCAGAAATAATGGCAGCATTCGCATCTTTCATTGCTACCGTCAGGTTATGGATGACAATGTATAATACATTATCTAAATCAATAATCTTGACGCCGTCATCTTTTTTACCTAATCTGGAATATTGTAACAAATCCTCCAATAAAGTTTGCATACGGCTCACTCCGTCGGTGATATAAAACATGAATTCTGATGTCGAGTCATCTAATTTATCGACAAGCCGACGTTTCATCAGTTGCGTGTACATGCCAATCATTCGAAGCGGTTCTTTGAGGTCATGAGAGGCGGCGTAAGCAAAGTTTTCAAGTTCTTTATTAGAATATATAAGTTTTTCCTCCATCAGTTCGAGGTCGCTGTTTTTCTTTAATATTTCATTTTTTTGGATGACAAAAATTCTTTTTTGTTCTTCAAGAAGTTCATTTTGTTGTTGAAGGAGTTGTTTTTGACTTTCAAGTTGCTTTTTTTGTTCCTGAAGCATCTCAATAATTAAGTCTAAGCCTTTTTCAAAGATGAGAACAATGACATAAATTGCCAGCATTAATAAAATGAAACTCAGGAAAAAAGGCGTTCTTTCTACAAATGGGAAATGACTGGATGCGCTATCATCGGTATAATAATAGCATAAGAAGGAAAATACAGCAATCAAACAGAACCAAATAAAACTGGAAATTTTGTTCCCAAAAAGAAGGGCAATCAGGGGGGCAATCATAGTCCAAAGCAAATTATCGGAATATAATCCACCCTCGAAAGGTATTGAGGGTAGTAAAATGCTTAAATAAATAGTGACTAACAGATTGCTAAAAAGAATCAGTTGACCTTTTTTTTTGAAGCCCCATATAAGCAATAAACACAAAATCAATCCAAACTCAATATTGGGAGCATTCAAAATTAAAGAAAAACGGGCTAAAATGGCTAATGTGAAAGACAGAAGAAAAACAAACCAAAATAATACAACAAAAGCCTTCGCCTTATTATAAATATAAAAATCGATTTTAAGTTGTTCAGGTATGAAATATTCAATAAACTTGTATATTATAACGGTCATTATTCAGTCTTGATTAGTACATATTGGATTATGACTACCTCAGATGAGGTAATAATCTTACAACCCCAAATTTGATACCAAACACCTTCATTTGACCTATAAGCAACTTATAGTTGATTTAAAAAATAAAATAACAATTTGAAACCAATCCATAACCTATTTCAAAATAAGAATCTTTCAAGGGTCTTATCGTTGATAAATGGTTCTGATAGGCACATCCACGCCAAAACCGATAAAATAGCGATTGGCGGAGACGGTTTTTTGTTTTTCATTGACGCTGATGTATTGTGGCCCGTACTGCCAACCCACGCCTAAATAAAAAGGTGATTTTTTGATATTCCAATGCAATTGAATACCGGGTTTGAATACATTTTTGAAAGTAAACTCAGACTCTACCGAAGATAAAGATTTAGGCTTGTAGGTCAATACTGCACCAACATCAAGAAAGGAGATGAACGCTGAAAACGACTCTTTGGCTTGTCCAAAAAGCCCACTCAATGTAATACCTATCGGCATGGTGAGTGCTGGGCTTAGGAAAGTCTCGTTTTTAGCCAGGGCATCGCCATTCCAACTCTCCCACCCTATTGTTCCTCCGAGATACGCATTGAGGCTCACTGTCATAGGGCTTTTGCGTTTGATGCGGGAACTGCCGGGTGGATCAGAAATTTGTTTTAACAATCCGTCAACCTCCCTTCTCGTTCTGGCATCAATTAACCCCGCAATAAAGTCACCATATTTTTGAAGATATCGAATAGCCGATTTTCGCTTGATGTCTTTATTAATTAACATCAAATTTTTAACATTTTTTTGAATGGTATCAGTTCTCATATCAAGATTAGTGAATATTCTGATAAGCGAACCAATAGCTTTGCTGTGATTTTTGACATTCACGTAGTAAATGAAATCAAGAACCCGTTCTGAAATTTCTGGTACTTGCCTCAGTTTTTCCGAACGATCTTTTAGAGAAATAAAATGAGTATTTGTTTTCCCATCAGCAATGAGCGGTAACTCGAGCACACGAGTTAAGGTATGAACACCGAAAGACGCTTTTCTGAAAAATGACAAAGTATCTTTTATATTGAGCGTATCAGGCAATTTTAAGTCGTCTAACAAATCAATATCTTTTATGGTCAACTGCACCAAATCTGATAAGCCTTTGGCAGAGAGAACACCTATTTTATTACTGCTGGTGAGCCTTTGTTGCATCAAACCCAAAAAAGCCGCCTCTCGCCGACCACCATCAAGCACTGTGTCTAACTGCTGTTGGGTCAGCCATTTTTTATTAGAATCACTGCTCCGAAGGCAATACATTAAGTTCGATGCCAATTCAGTGACTTGCATTACCGGTTTAGCGTTGTCTCTTGATTTGCAAGGCAAATCAGCAAAAACGGACTCGACGGTTGATAATTGTTTTTGTAACTCATTTAATCTGCTTTCCAAATCATAAATTTGAGACTTAATATATACATAAGGTGCAGTGACTTGTTTATCATTCAAATATTTGCGTACCGGACTGGCTCGAAACTTTTGTGAGTTACGGGTATATAACAAGGTATCCAGAGTTACAAGCCGCTCCTCCACTGCCATCAGATGCGCTCTTTTGCGTTCCAATTTGACCACATCCACATTTCCTTTAAAGTTTGAATCAACAATGGCATCCAAATCGGTTTTTAATTCAATATCAACAAAAACATTCGTTTTCAACAAATTTTCCAAAACCGTCAATCCCAATTTTTGGTCATAACTTATTTCTTCTCCTTCCCAGAAAATTCTTTCATCCCTTATAGCACCGTTAAGAGCCATTACATCAGCATCAAATAATTTTTGAGCTCTCAATAGAGCCCCCTCAGTATCCGTCTCCTCTATCCATCGGTCAGCCGCTTCTTTATAGAGAATGAGGTCTTTCTGCCAATTGTAGAAAATGTCAGCAATAGTTTGGTCATTATACCAAGTGCCATTGAGTTTTTGGAGCATTTCCAAGCCTGCTGCTCGCCATTGTTTAGCTTGTCGTTCCGTACCAAAAAATTTATCATAGCTCGCTAAAGTGTTATACTGCACTATATAGGCCGAGTCGAGTTGACCTTTCAATAATTGCGGCAACAAATTCAAACCAAATTCTTGATTTTCACCAAAAAGCACGTCTAAATTATAAGATGGTTGATTAAGATAATCACCAACGAAGGGTGCAGCAGCAGCATTTGGATATTTTCTTTTCAAATTTTCTATTTTACCACCTACCTCAATTTCTGCATCATGCAAAGCTTTATAAATAATTTTTAATTGTTTATTCAATGAATCAGTAATGACAATAAGCCTTTGATATTGAGGAGATTTATAAGCTGTATCAGCCAAAACCAGATTAACTTCTTTTGTTTTTTCTAAAAAACTCTCATACAAATAGCGGTTGGTAGCCGGTACTGCCTCTTCAACGGGCATATCGAATTGAACAAGACTGACAAGACTATACAGCGCCATCAAGTTGTAAGCAACAGGGTCGGCTTGAAGAGGTTCAAAATACTTATCATTCAGGAACAACAAAGGCAGTCGGACGCTTAATTTTTGAACATCTTCATAAAACGCTTGCCTGAGTCTATCCACAAACGAATCAGAATAGGAAAAATCTGCGGTTCCAAACTCATTGACGACGGTCGGGAAAAGAGCCAAGAAATTAGGTGTTTCTTCTTTTACTAAGCGGTCAAGGAAATTAATAATCACTTCGTCCTTAGCCCGATCCAGAATAAACTTTGCCAGCCCTTCTATAATAGCCGCCTGAGAGCTGAGCAATCCATTTTGAATATTGCGATTACTGTTTTGAGCGGACAAGCGCAACGCCTCCATCGGTGGAAAAACGGGTGTCCTATAACGTTCCATAGTTTTAGAAATTGACAAATAATCAGCGGGGGAAAAAGCTGTTTTAGCATACTGTTTCTGGACGATTTTTTGTCTTTGTCCGATATTTAATTTATTACCAATCTGGCGTACTTGACCTACCGCAGTGGCTTCGGGATAATATATAAGACTGTCATTGAGAATACTTTTGATAAGCGTGTTATGGGCATACTTTTTTCTGATATCTTCCCACGACCCAATTGAAATGGAGTCACCGATGAGAGGTTTACTGTAGTGGTTGAGTATCGCTACCACTTGTGAAGACGCTCGAGCACACAAAGAATCTTTCTTATTTTTGTTATTTTCTAAATGTTCAACCGCTTGAAGGAGCGTATTAACATCTTCATACAGACTTTGAGCAAAACTGTCAGCAGTAGCCCAAAAACTAAAAATACCAATAAATATTATTTTTCTCATGGTTAGTAAGGGTAAAAATTGTGACGTTTGTTCAGACAATAGTGTTTTAGACAATAGGACCAGAACCCTCAGGCAGTTTCCTTTTCATAGCGGTTGTAAACATTTTATAAATTTCAAAAAACTTAGCCAATTCAGTTGACTGTTGTATGGCATTGCCAATAAGTTTAAATATAGACACATCAGATTCAGTAGATTGTACTTCATTTTTATTCAAAACGCGTCGATATTCGGCTAAAATAGGCTCTTGTTCATCCCGCAAAGGAATAAATTTTGGATGCGTATCCACATCGATGCCCTGATTTTTAAAAAAGACTTTACGACCGCCGATATTTCTCTGACATTGCAACAATGCATCTAATACTTTCAAATTGAAATCTGAGATATCAGAAGCCTCCATATTGGCAAGTGGTCCCTTTAAAACTTTTATTTCAAGGTAGTTGATAAAATTAATCATTTCGGTCACAAAGAGAGTCAAGTCAGCCGGATCACATAAATCAATTTTGACCACAAAATTAGTCATGTCATTTTCTTCAAACGGAATATCGCGCATCCAAAGGACAGGATTATCAAAAAAGCCTATTGCTTTATTCATCTTTTTACTGATGTCATCTACCTGAGGGTGGGTCGCGCCAAACTTCCCTTGCACCATTTGAAGCTTGCTCATGCAAATCAACTTGGCATCATGGAGAATGACTTTTAATCGTTCGTTGTCCGTTTTCATGGTTTGGATATTTTGTAGTCTTAAATTTCAATCAAATATACTTACTTTATCTTGTAATTCAAGAGTTTATTTCAGCAAAAGCCCATCTTGCATCGTCAAACACCGATCACTCATTTGAGCCAATTCTTCGTTGTGGGTGACAATAACAAAGGTTTGTTTGAAATCCTCGCGGAGCTTAAAAATCAATTGATGCAATTCTTTTGAAGAAGCCGAATCCAAATTGCCGGAAGGTTCGTCCGCAAAAACAACACCCGGATTCATCATCAAGGCACGAGCCACGGCTACACGCTGTTGTTCACCACCTGAAAGCTCATTCGGTTTGTGGGTAACTCTGGCTGAAAGCCCTAAATAGTCCAGAAGTTCGGTTGCCCGATGGCGTGAATCTTTTTCAGAATCACCGTGAATGAGTGCCGGCATAATTACATTTTCAACCGCAGTGAATTCCGGTAGTAAATGATGAAATTGAAAAATAAACCCGATATTGCGATTCCGAAAATCAGCTAAAGCTTTTTTATTCAATTGGGAAACGTTTTTGTCATTAATCGAAACTTGCCCTTTATCAGCCAAATCAAGCGTCCCCAATATATGCAAAAGCGTGCTTTTACCGGCACCGGACTTTCCTACTATTGAGACAATTTCACCCTTTTCAATATGAATATCCACCCCCCTCAGTACCTTGAGCGTTCCATAGTTTTTTTCTATTCCCTTTGCCTTTATCATATCTGTTTACTGATTTTTTATACCAAAAAATTCTCCTGATCCAACACCCGACCATTTTGACAACGTATTATCCGCGCCGGAAAATGTTGTAAAATACGATAATCATGCGTGGCAAAAAGCACGGCTGTATTGTTGTGAATAGATAAATTGCGCAGAAGAGTTAAAATATCATCGCTCGTTTCAGGGTCAAGATTACCAGTAGGTTCATCGGCAATGATGAGTGGTGGTTGATTGAGCAAAGCTCGGGCAATCACAACCCGTTGTTGTTCGCCACCGCTCAATTGGTTGGGCATTTTGGCATTAAAGCCGGGCAAACCCACATCGTCTAAAACTGTATTGACTCGTTCCACCATCTGCGTTTTATTTGTCCAGCCGGTTGCTTTCAATACGAAAAGCAGGTTTTGTTCAACGTTTCTATCGCTGAGCAAATTAAAATCTTGAAAAACGATACCCAATTTTCGCCTCAAAAAAGGAATGGTACGCCGGTTCAATTTTTTGAGGTCAAAGCCACAAACCGCTGCATTACCTTCTCGTAAAGGCAATGCGCCATACAGGGTTTTTAGAAAAGAGGATTTTCCGCTACCCGTTTTACCAATCAGATAAGAAAACTCTCCTTCAGAAATGGTAATATTTATTTCACTCAGTATCAATGATTTATCTTGATAAACCGATACATCTTTAAGTTCTAAAACCGTATTGCTTTGCATCCATATAGTATTTATAAGGTCAAATTTAGAATTGTTTATTATGAAAAAAAAATTTAAAAACAATCTAAATTAAGAATTAGTGAATAGTATGACGAACATCATTTAAAATGTGTCTAAATAGTTGTAATTTTGTGGTGAAAATTAAAAAATACATAAAATGAAACTTATTCATATCGTTGCGCTCGTTGCTATTGGAGTCGGTATTGCGGCGCTCACCATGCAAGCCAAAGACGTGGCCACTTACGCTAATTTTTCTGACGCTCAAAAGTCAGGTGAAAAAGTCAAAGTTGCCGGCAAATTGTCAAAAAACAAACCGATGACTTATGACCCTGTCAAAGACCCAAATCAATTCAGTTTTTACCTAACAGACCAAAAAGGTCAGGAAATTTTCGTCCGCTTGATGAAACCCAAACCTCAGGATTTTGAGTTATCAGAACAAGTTGTAGTAACCGGTGAAATTAAAGGCAATGAGTTTATTGCCAACGAGGTGTTGATGAAGTGCCCGTCGAAGTACAAAGACGAAGAAATTTATATGAAAAAAAATACTGACCGTTAATTCAGTTTTCTGATACACGCAGTTGTCAGACGCCTTTGAAGCGTCTGACAACTGCATGTATCAGAAAACCACACAATAAAAGCAGAATATAACAACCAAATATGGATATTCAATATATCGGCGAAAACCTGTGGCCTCGCCAAATTGGTCATATAGGTATTGTCTTAAGTTTTGTAACAGCTCTGTTAGCAACCATCGCTTATTTTTTGTCGACTAAAAACAGGGACAACCAAGTGCTGAGCGATTCATGGCGCAGCATCGGCAGATGGAGTTTTGGCGTGCATGGTGTATCGATAATGACAGTTATTGCCATGATTTTTTATGTCATGATCAACAAACGCTACGAATATTTTTACGCCCATTCTCACGTAGATGATGTTTTAGAGTTTCGCTATATTTTCGCTGCGTTTTGGGAGGGACAAGAAGGCAGCTTTTTATTATGGATGTTTTGGCATGTCGGGTTGGGTGCATGGGTTATACTGAGGGGGTCAGATAAGAGCATTTGGGAATCACCGGTTATTGCTACATTAGCCTCAGTTCAGGTATTTTTATCTTCCATGATATTGGGATTGCATTTTGGTTGGGGCGAACACATAATCAAGTGGGGCAGCAACCCAATCCTTTTATTGAGGGAAGCCAATGATGCACCCATCTTTTCGCAAGCCGATTATCTTGAAAAAATCCGCGGTTCGGCAAAAGGTTTGAACGCTTTACTCCAAAATTATTGGATGACGATACACCCGCCCACCCTTTTCTTAGGTTTTGCCTCTACCACCATTCCGTTTTGCTTTGCAGTGGCCGGTCTTTGGACTAAACGTTATACAGAATGGTTGCGTCCTGCCCTACCCTATGCCTTATTTTCTGCGGCTATCTTAGGTACGGGTATTATGATGGGTGGCATGTGGGCTTATGAAGCTTTGAGTTTTAATGGCTATTGGGCATGGGATCCGGTCGAAAATATGTCTTTAGTCCCTTGGTTGGTTCTTATTGCGGGCATTCATACGCATTTGGTAGCCCGAGCTACGGGTCATTCTCTGCGCGCTACTGCCGTTTTTTATACATTAACATTCTTGATGGTTTTGTATTCTACTTTCCTCACCCGAAGCGGCATTTTGGGCGACACCTCCGCTCATGCTTTTACAGAAATGGGGCTGGAATGGCAATTGGTATTGTTCCAACTGTTTTATGTCGGCATGGCATTATATCTTTTGGTAAAACATTATACGAAAATCCCTAATCCGGTTAAAGAAGAAGCCGTTTCAAGTAAGGAGTTTTGGATGTTTATCGGCTCATTGGTGTTCATTTTGTCCGTTGTGTTTATCACTTTTACAACCTCTATCCCGGTTTACAATAAAGTATTTGGCTACGTCGGCAATCTATTCCATTTTACCACACCACATTTTACATCTCCCATAGAACCCGTCGCGCATTACAATAAGACGCAGTTGTGGATAGGCGTGTTTTTAGGAATTATTTCTGCCGGCGCTCAGTTTTTGAGGTTTAAAGAATTTAATTTTGCGGGTTATCAAAAGACATATTTTAAGCATATCAGCATCATCGCCGCTATATCGATATTATTGACTATTTTGGCTTTGCAATGGATTGAAGCCACCGCTTGGCAGTATATTTTATTGCTGTTTGCGGGTATTTTTACGCTGGTTGCCAATATAGAATATGCCGTTATTTTTCTAAAAAACAATCCTAAAGCCGCCGGTTCGGCAGTGTCACACGTTGGGTTTGGCTTATTGGTTATCGGCATTTTAGCCTCCGGCATCAATAAAAACTGGATTTCATCCAATCGTTTTGCGATGGAAGGTTTGGTGGATTTTACAGAAGAGCAATTTGGCAAATATGTTTTGGTGATGAAAGGAACACCCCTACGCATCAAAGATTATGAAGTCACTTATACCAGCGATACCACTTATGGCAGCAAACGGTTTGTAACGGTGGATTTTAAAAGAAAGGATAAAGATTTTAAAAACACATTGGACTCCTTTACAACCCATCCGTATTTTATTTTCGATAAAAAATCGGGTAAAATGACCGCAAACAACCCCGATACAAGGCATTATTGGAATTATGATGTGTTCACAATTGCCAATTTACCACCGGGTCAAGCCGATCCCGAAATTGCCCGAAAAGAAGAAGATAGCTTAAAATATGTTAAATACGATTTGGTTATCAACCAACAGTTTTCACCTAAAAATGTAGAAAAATTTACCCCTGAATATACTGTTCAAATTGAGAGTTTGGATATGAATCCCACGCACCCCAAATACGTGAAGGAGGAAAAAGACATTGCCATTGGTGTCAAATTGGCTTTGACGGACAAAAAAGGGACTGTTTATTATGCAACACCGATTGTGCTTTTGAGAGATAATAATATATATCAATTACCCACTACGGTCAATGAATTGGGTATTCGCATCCATGCCGGATCGGATATTTTCGACCAACTCTTTAAGCCAACCAATGATTTGAAATTCAATGAATATGTCAAAAAAGAAGGTGATAGCTTCAAAGTTGGCAATAAAACGGTTACTATCACAGGTGTCAATCCAAACGCCAAGCCCAAATTGTTTAAAACGGAAAGCAATGATTTGACATTGGGCCTGCAACTAAAAGTAGAATCCGAAGGAAAAACCTACAATGCCGAACCGATATACCTCATCAGAGGCAACGAGCCGATACCCCTGAGGGATGAAATCCAAGCCTTAGGTATGCATTTTGTCGTGTCAAAAATTAATCCGGCTGATAAATCGTTTCATCTGCAAATAGCAGAACGCGACCCTAAAAGCGTCAAAATACCCATTGCCATTGCTGAAAAGGCCCCCAAAACAGACTTTATAGTCTTGGAAGCCACAGTCAATCCGGGCATCAATTATGTTTGGGCAGGGTGTATTATGATGATGATTGGTTTGGGCATGGCGATGTTTTATCGGATAAGGCAAAATTGATTTGTTCGTTCAATAAATATTCTCCTCCCTCAGTATATACATGTATTTAGGGGTTTTCTTTTTCAAATGACCATCTATTTAAAAGCCGCAAATGCCTCAACAGAAGCAGCGGAGGATTGGGTGAATACTATTCAAAAAGACGGCGTAAGGTATGTGACGGATGTTTTTTTGTAAAAATAGACTCCGTTCTTCATGCATAGATTGTAAGTGAGCGAACAGATTCTGAGGGTTTGTTCTATTTGACAACAAAAAAAATTCGTTTGTTTAAAAAAAGAGGGTTAAATTTGTAGAAACGTTCAATTAACAATGACGACCTCACCCGATACATACAATATCACTTTCGAAGAAATACTTCAACTCTTCACGACAATGGATACACCCGAAAAGGCAGGGTTGATTGGTTCTAATTTTTAAATAATTTAATAAGTTCATTGACTTTATTGGCGAATTTAGCAAAAGTATTTTTTATAGGTTTAAAGCCGCTGGCTTTAAGGGTATTAATAGCTATATTATTAAGGTAGACTAAAAGAGCGACGGTGTTTTTGTTATTTGGGGTCATATCATCTTCTCCTAAGTTAACATCTTTTACCCAATGTAACTCATTCTCTATTCCCCAGTGTCCTTGAATGGCTCTGGCGACGATGAGAGCGGAATTAATGGGTTTACTGAGAACGTAGAATGATACTTCGTGAAAAGGTTTATTCTTTCGTGTCCCCCAACGGCGTACTTTTACAAATCGGGTGATACCATTCCATCCTTTTGGTATTTGAGTTTGGTTATCATAAAGTTCTATACGGCGATAGACTTGCCGTCCATGTTCTTCCTCGTAGTATTCACAGGTCGAAATGGGTTGACAAAGGGCTGTATAGAGAGCCACAGTTTCCCATAATTTACGGCAATTACGCTTGAGTTGAGCTAAAAAGTGGCATTGAAGGCTTAAAATCAGGTCAAGTGTTTTTTTTGGGTGTGCAAAGCATCCACCGTAAAGACTTTATCGGTCAAACCTAAATCCATAACAAGGTCTCGAAGAGCTTGTATTTCACCACTTTTACCATTTTCAAAGGACTTCATGCCATAAACCATCCCGCTTTGATGACCAAAAGCACTAACTATGGAGACAAAATTTTGAAAGGCTGTATTACCACCGTTCACTGTCGATTTGACGACTTTACCATCTAAGGCGATAAAAGTGTCTGCCAATTCAGCATGATATTGGCGCATCCAAATCATAAATTTTTGTACCACGATTTGCTCATTTAAAGCGGTCAGAAGAACTTGAAATGTGTAATAGCAGGGTACACCATGTTTCAATTTTAGGACTTCGGTCAATTCAGTTTCATTATGCTCGGCAAATCGGGCAAAACCACGGATGCCTTGATGACCGCTTATGATGGCCATTATGACGATTATCATAATGTTTTCCAAACTATGACGCTGACCTTGTCCTCGACGAGGATCGGTTAATGTCGAAAAAAATTCTTCTAACTTATATTCCATTTTCGCCATTTTTTTGTCAAAGAACGTCTTTTTTTTAGAACCAATCAACCCTGCC
>JANPGW010000340.1:0-5334 GCA_031424115.1 Saprospiraceae bacterium
CTTTAACTTGTTTTTGTTTAAGCAAAAATAACAGAGGGCTTAAATAATCTACAAATTTTTTTCATAAATGCTATTTTTAAGCGTTCAAAGTACGAAATTATGTAAATTTTCTTTTCTCTTAAAAATCTTCGGAGTATTCAGTATTAATACAAAAAAGCCTTTTGCAATGTGCATGACTAAAATCAATAATGTAAAAAAGGATAAGGTCAATTTGGGCAAATAGATGAAAGTCCACAAGTGTAAGAAAAACAGGCTCTCAGTATCCGACCCACTTTATACTATTGCTGAGTAATTATAGGATACCTTAAATCTCGCACCCAAAGAGAGAAATAGTATATGAGAATGGTATTACGAACGATTGATATGCTTATTCATAAAAAAAGCGCGAGTTATCAGCGACGACAAACCTCATGAAAACAACACGCTTAATGAAGCAGTTAGAGCGGTTCGGGCGATAGTTGAAGAAAGTGGAGATGCCTTAAAGTTTAAAACCTCGACTGTAAAAAGTCAAGATTTTTTCAAAAAAACACCTATATAAAAATTAAGGGCTTTCAGATGTGCATCTGAAAGCCCTTGTAATTTGTTGATAATCAACCTTTTATGTTTGTGGGAGTTGACGGATTCGAACCGCCGACCCTCTGCTTGTAAGGCAGATGCTCTGAACCAGCTGAGCTAAACTCCCGTTGTTTTAAACAGCCTTTTTTTCTAAGGCGGTGCAAAGATACGCCTGTTTTTCAAAATTGCAAATCTTTGAAAAAAAAAGTGCAAAAAAAAATGATGCCTCATTGTAAGGCGTTTATTTTTGCGCTAAATTGCAAGTTAGAACGTTAAAGACACTGTTTATGCAACCACTACCACCTATAATCAATCATGACGATCCGCTCCGGCCTTACACGCCGCCACCAAAGCCTAAGACAAAATATTGGGCAAAAGTGAAAAAATATTTATGGGGAACGACGCTTATAGTAGTGTTGTTATTCTCGGTATTGATTATTGTAGCAGGGGTTTTGGAAGAAAAAATTGGCGGCATAGTAGTCAAAGAAGCCAACAGGCAATTAAAGACTAAATTGACGGTTCAGGATTTTAGCATTTCCCTTATCAGCGGCTTCCCAAGAGTATCTGCTCAGTTAGAAGGCGTATTTTTGAATGATATTTTTGGTACGCCTTTCTTAAAAGCCCGGTCTGTAGCACTGCAATTCGGTTTGTTCAATCTTTTGAGTGACCATATCACCATTAGTTCAGTGGTTATTAAAGACGGGATTTTGGTGCTGAAAACGGATGCTGCGGGTCGGAATAACTATGATATTATACGTCCTTCAGATGCCAAAAAGCCATCGAGTCTGGATCTATCTATTGATAAAGCAATTTTACAGAATGTTCGTTTTATTTATAACAGTGTACCTGATAAGCAAAAGACGGATTTAATTTTAAAAAACGCCATTGTTTCGGGCAAATTTGGCTCTAAAAATTTTACGCTGAACAGCAAGGCGGATATGACGGTGGCATATTTTGATAATCAGTGGCAACGTTTTTTGAATAATAAACCTGTCACTTACGATGCTCAGATTGCCGTTGATATGGTGAAAAATATCTACCAATTCGATAATATGGCGCTTAAGGTGGCTTCGTTACCTTTGCAGATAAAAGGTTTGGTTCAGTTGGTTCCTCAAAAGGGCACTTTTTTCAATTTGCTTGTTGAAAATAGGGAAGCGAATATTTCAAATTTGTTTCAATTACTCCCCCCTCAGTATCTATCGAATTATAAAGATTTTCAGTCAAGTGGCATTTTTAACCTAAAAGCCAACATAAAGGGTTTATCTAACAAGGTTCAAGTGCCTGATATTCATGCCGAAGTCCGTTTTAACAAAGGCAAAATCATGTCCCCAAAACTGAAACAATCGTTTGATAATCTTTCTTTTGATGCGGTGTTTGACAATAAAAAGTCTATTTTAGATATAACCAACTGTCAAGCGACTTTTGCGGGCAATCCTTTGCAATTGCAACTAAAAATAATGAATTTGAAAGACCCCTCAATTTCATTTGAGATGAATGGTGCTTTACCGCTTGGCTTGGCGTTTGGTTTTATTAATGACTCAAGATTCAGCTCAGGTACTGGGGTTCTAAGGTGCAATGCGCTACAAGTCCATGGCAAATATACCGATATGACCCATTCAAAAGGGTTACAAAACATTCAGGCATCGGGTGATTTATCTCTTGAAAACACATCTTTTAAAATCAATGGCGAGCCGATAGATGTCAACGGAGTGCTCAATTTTAATAACAACGGCATCTCGGTGCGCAATTTTAATGTCAAAGGCGCGGGCAGCGATGCAACTTTTACCGGAACATTTACCAATTGGTTGCCTGTTTTGTTGGCGGATTCTACAAAACAAACTGACCTTGAATTCCAAGCGCGATTGGACGCTGAACAATTAGATATTGGGAGATTGGTTGCCTTAGCCAAACCACAGCCTCAGCGAGTTGTGCCACAATCGTATTATTATGCCGCCAAAGGTTTGCCGATACCACAATATAGACAGCAATTTCCTATTTTAAATCGGATGAAAGGACGCTTTGAGTCAAAAGTTAAAAACTTCATTTATGATAAATTATCCGGTCGGAGTTTCAAAGGTAGTCTTGATTTTACCGGAAATGACCTGATACTGAGGGGGGGGGCAGTGCCAATGGGGGGCAACTGGGATATTGACGGTAAGATGGAATTGGGCTATAGACCGCATCTTTTTTCAAAACTCACTACGCGCGGGGTTAATATTTCAGAGTTTTTTAGACAATGTAATAATTTTAACCAAGATGTTTTGAAAAGTAATAATATCAGTGGGATGCTCAGTTCTCGGATTGCTATCAATGCTTATTGGGACGAAGGATTTAATTTTTTGAAGGATAAACTTTATGTTTTGGCGGATGTGAATGCCACAAATGGTGAATTGGTAGATTTTAAAATGTTAGAAAGCTTTTCAACTTTCATCAAAATTCAGGATTTAAAAAGGGTTAAGTTTACCAATCTACAAAACCAATTTGAAATATATCGTCAAACACTCCATATACCGGTCATGTTTATTCAAAACAATGCTTTGAATTTACAAATATCGGGCAACCATACTTTTAATCAGGATATTGATTACAACATAGTCGTGAATGCCGGACAGGTATTGATGAGCCGTTTTAAACTCTTTAACCCACGTCTTGACCCACAGTCGGATCAACGCAATGGTTTTTTGAATTTGTACTATAATCTGAGTGGCAATATTAACAATTATCAATATTCTTCTGATAAGGCAGGTGTTAAAGCTGCTTTTACCGAAAGCGAACATCGAAAGAGAGAAATTCAAGCGCGATTGGAGCAGTATTTCGGGAATACGCAGTAGGAATTGGAGAATTTGAATGCTTAATATTTATCAAACATTAACTGCAATTATCAAACCACTATTTATTGTGGCTTATTGAGTACTGGGTTCTTCGTCTTCCTCCAAATCCTCCATAATGGGGTCAAGGTTGATATTTTCAATGTTCACAACGCCAGTTATGGTTACTAAAAAATATTGTCCCACCGTTTCAGGGCGTGTATCCGCTTTCAAAAATTGAGGGGTCATATTGGATACCGGAAAGGTATTTCCGGTTTCGATGTATTGAATATCCCAATTGGCGGCTTGTAATTCAGCCAACCCTTTTTCATCCGTCAGAAGCCAATCTCCTATTTTGACCTGATGGGCACTATCTTTTTGCTCAACGTTTCGTTGCGCATAAAAATGTAAAGAGTGCGTTAAAGGATATTTATACGTGAAAAACTTATCTTCTGCAATTTTGTTTCTATGAATAACACGACCCACTTCGCTCCCTTCCTGATATTTGAGCAATTGCCGATAAAAATAAAGGCTTGCAAAAAGATTAATTGTTAAAGCAGTAGATATAAGTGAAAACAATATTTGTTTTTTATGAAAAGATGAAATGATAAAAAGCGCCATAAAAAACGCCATGATACTGAGGGGTAGGTCTCCGGTCGGAAAAACGAACAACATAACTAAAAAAGGCAATGTCCACATCGCTATAATCAACACCCAATACAAACCATTGAAGATTTTGCTGCCTATCCATTCTTTTTGCTCTATTAAAACTGCGTTCAGAAACCGCGCGGTGATAACAGCTGCTAAGGGATACACCACAAAAATATAATGCGGGAGTTGATAGTTTGACGTTCCGAGGCTGACATAACCCAAAACAAATCCGCCAAGAGTAATATATTCCGGATTGTCAGAACCCAAAAAACGCACGGATTTATTAAAAGCAGAAACAACGGACGCTACCAAACCGCCAATAAAATAAAGAATCCACGGCGCAAACGACCAAAACATCATTTCAAAAAGATAGGTGAAATAGACCGCGTTATGCCACTTGTTTTCGCCGGTGATGCGCCCGAAACTTTGTGTCCAGAAATAAAAACGCAACCCGGAAGTACCGGTTTTGCCATCAATTACCTTTTCGGGATGTAAATCGAATTGTTGATACAAACCAATGCACATTGGCAGCAATATTAAACCCACCACCACCAATCCCCATAAATACTCAACCCGAAGGAAATTAGAATATTGTTTTTTAAAGATTAAATGGGCTGAAAAACCCAATGCGGGAATGATGAGCGCAACCGGTCCTTTGGCTAACATGCCGAAACCTACCCCAATGAAACCCAATAAAAAATGCTGCCATTTTTCGGTTTGGAATGCCGCTGCCAATTGCCAGAATGTAAATGCCACACACCCCATCAACAAAGTATCAGTCCGACAATCGTTGGTAATCAGGAAAAGAGCTTGTGAAGTAGCCAATACTAAAGCCGCTATTTTTGCCGTCGTTTCGTTGTAAAAAACTTGAGCGAAGCGATAGGTGGAATAAACAGCTAATAAGGCAAACAAAAAAGAAGGAAATTTGAACCCGAAATTACCCACTCCAAAAATTTTCATACTCAAAGCGGCTAACCAGAAAACAAGGGGTGGCTTATCCAAATAATCGTGTCCTTGTTCATACACCTGCAAATAGCTGCCCGAATGCAACATTTCGCGACTCATGGAAGCATACTGAGCCGCATCAATATCCATGATATTGACACCCATACCCATCACATACACAATTGCTGTGAAGCCTAATATTTGCCAAAATTGTTTATCGCTCATCATTCTGATAACAATGGTTCGTTAAGAAAACAGAAAAAGGGATAAAAAAAAGCGTGTACCTTTGGGTTACCACACCTAAAAAGTACACACGATGAAAGGAACAAAAAAATCCCTTTGTGCAAATGTAGGCGCAATTTCGATAACAGGCAAA
>JANPGW010000341.1:0-2373 GCA_031424115.1 Saprospiraceae bacterium
GATAAATATTTAGCCACTTTTACCATAACCAACACCGATAAAAAAACGGCTTTGCCTGTAAGTGGGTGGACAATTTATTACAATGCCAATCGAGATGTAGTTAAAAAAGACATTGGAAAAGGACTCGAAACATTCCGTGTGCACGGTGATTTATTTTATTTGAAACCCAATTCAACATTTAAAGGCTTAAAACCCAACGAGTCCATCACATTGGAATGTGTCGGCGATGCTTGGGCTTTTAATATTTCAGATGCACCTTCGGGTTATTATTTAGTGTGGGATGAGACCCCCTTAGTATCAAAGGCTATTACGAAAGTTTCTGCCCGCCCGCCGAGCGATATTAATAAATTCAAGCGAGCACCCAATCAAAAAAATGACCAAATTACCCCTGAAATGGTCTTTGAACAGAATAAAAGCATTGTTGATATTCCTGAAAAGCAGCTTACGGGCATATTTCCAACGCCTGTTTTATACAATGTGAAACAAGGGAATTTTACGGTTAATGCGTCAACAACTATTTCAAATGACCCTGCTTTTGAGAATGAAGCGCAATATTTAGCCGAAGAAATGAAGATGTTTTTAGGCCCAAAGCCTAAAATTGAAAGTATTACCTCTTCCAGATTAGGTGAAATTCGTTTAATTTTAGATAAAACTTATCCGAGCGAAGGTTACGGTTTAAATATTACTTCCAATAGTATTGAAATAATAGCTTCAACACCAACGGGTATATTTTACGGCATCCAATCTTTGAAAAGTTTGATGCCTTTGGATGCTTGGAAAATGGCGATGCCAACACTGAATGTGCCGTGTGTAGAAGTGAAAGATTATCCACGTTTTGAATATCGAGGTCTGCATATTGATGTAGCCCGCAATTTTCAAACTAAAGAGCAGGTTAAACGGGTATTGAACTGGATGGCGATGTATAAATTGAATACATTGCATTTCCATTTCAGCGAAGACGATGCGTGGCGCATTGAAATTCCTGCTTTGCCCGAATTGACGACAGTTGGTGTAATACGGGGATATACTTTGGATAGTAAAACGAATATGCCTGCGTCCTACGGTTCGGGTGGCGATGTGAACAATCCACAAAGCAGCTTTTATACCCGCAATGATTATATTGATATTTTAAAATTTGCCAAATCACGCCATATTGAAGTTATTCCCGAAATCGAAACGCCTGGTCACGCTCGAGCAGCCATAAAAGCCATGAATGCTCGACATGATAGGCTGATGAAAGAGGGAAAAACGCAAGAAGCCAAAGAATACCTTTTGGCGGATCCTGATGATAAATCGCAATACTTATCGGCGCAAAATTTCAAAGATAATGTCATGTGTGTGGCACTTCCCTCAGTATATAAGTTCATTGAAACGACGGTTGATGCCATTATTTCAATGCACAATGAAGCGGGAATGCCTTTGAAAACCATTCACATGGGTGGCGATGAAGTACCAGCGGGCGTATGGGCAAAATCGCCTTTGTGCCAAGCCCTTTTGAAAGAACTACCTGCTAATGAATACAAGCAAACCAGTGATTTATGGATATATTATTGGCGAAAAGTGAGTGCCATTATTAAAAAAAGAGGGCTTTATGTTTCTGGTTGGGAGGAAATTGGGATGCGTGAAAGTAAAGTAGATGGCGGTAAAGTCATGATGGTGAACCCCATTTTTGCCAATGAAAATTTTCATACTTACGTCTGGAATACAGTCATTGGTTGGGGTGCTGAAGATTTGCCTTATCGCTTGGCGAATGGAGGCTATAAAGTCGTTTTGTGTCCAGTTTCCAATCTCTATTTTGACTTGGCTTATCAAAAAGATTTTGAGGAAGTGGGTTATTATTGGGGCGGTTTTTTGGATGTGGACAAGCCATTTTATTTTATCCCTTATGACTATTTAAAAAATACAAAAGTGGATAGATTTGGCAATCCCATTGACCCCTCAGTATTGATGGGTAAAGACCGCTTGACGGATTACGGCAAGTCCAATATCGTGGGCATTCAAGGGCATTTATGGAGTGAAAATATCCGAAGTGCCGAAGGTTTGGAGTATTTGGCTTTCCCTAAAATGCTTGGACTCGCAGAAAGGGCGTGGGCAGCCGACCCCGAATGGGCAACCACAAAAGACGCTGTTCAAAGTGATATTTTATATAAAAAAGCATGGTCTGAATTCGTGAACACTGTTGGCAAACGGGAGCTGTTTAAATTGAATTATTATCAAGGTGGGGCTAATTTCAGAATCCCAACGGTGGGCGCCAAAGTTGACAATGGGGCAATAGTGGCTAATATTCAACTGCCTGGTTTGGTGATTCGCTACACAACTGATGGCTCTGAACCGACTATTAAAAGTGCCATTTATACTGCACCTATTTCAGCA